>JAKFVC010000019.1 GCA_021732415.1 Planctomycetaceae bacterium | reverse complement strand
CCCCCGACCCCTCTCCCCGGAGTACCAGGGCGAGGGGAGTCACTGTCGCTCCGCTCCCTTAGATTGAGGACAGCCGTATCTGCGACGCTCCCTGGATTGCGATAGGGGATCGTCGGCTTGAATGATTCCTCATTGGGAATTGGTCATTCTTTCGACATTCGGATTTCGTCATTCGTCATTGCCCTCCCGGAATTCTCTCAATTCCCAAGTGGCTTGGCCTGTCGCTCACAGGCTTGAAACAATCCAGTTCAACTAACCGGATTATTCGACCTAAAGATTTCTCTTGACACAGTCGTCAAACTTGACCCAATCGGTTTATTGAGACGTCGAAAAATGCCCTGAAAACCGACAATGGGCCATTTTGCGACAATTTCCGCGTGATTTTATAACTTGTAAAGTCATGTGCGGCAATGTGTTGCGGATAATCGAAAACTCCTCTTGACGGGCTTGGACCGCTTAATCGTCAAAGAAGATGCTAGTCTTACTTGATGCACAAGCCGTGGGAAACATTGAAGCGGAACGCCACTGCAATCCGATGTTTAACGCCAGACGGTTAAGGCTATTGCGAGTCCGACAATGCACCTTTGCGATTGGACCGGTGCTTTAGGATTTCAGTAGCTGAACCCGTTTGACAGGGGGGATCGGAACATTCAGGCAAACCGCGCAGGACCTTACGGCCTGAGCGAGATTTGCAAATCAACCGCTCCTCATTGCCGATAAGTTCGGCAGTGGATAGCCAAGCGTTTCTGAGTTCGGCCGCGTGCTGTGCGGGTGGGCTCAGGGGTTCTTGGTACAGAGGATTCCGCTGCCTGCAGTGATCGACTTGCAGTGTCAGATTCCCGTGTTGATGCCGATGTCAGGCAGCAGGCGGCTGCGGCGATAATTCAACAGCCGTCTCACAAGACCCCGAGACTCATTCCGACCCAAATTGGCGCCGGTTCGCCGAAGCGGACCCGAAGGCTAGGAGAGCCGACCGACGCCTTGAGAATGTTGTCTCCGGAAGGCCCGCACACCTTCCGCAATGAGCAGACTAGCGATTGGAGAGCCTGCGATGAAAACGATTTTCACGACTGGCCAGGTTGCCAAAATCTGTAAGGTGGCACCACGGACGGTCAGCAAGTGGTTTGACAGCGGACGGTTGCGGGGTTACCGCATTCCCGGTTCGCAAGATCGACGAATTCCCCGAGAGCACTTGATCCGGTTCCTCAAGGAACACGGCATGCCTCTCGGTGAATTGGAAGATGAAGCCACTGGCAAGATCCTCCTGGTTGGCGCCGAGCCGATTATTAGGTCAGCCTTGACCGACCTGATGAACAATGATCAATTCAAGATGGAATTCGCGGCGAGCGGCTTTGAAGCCGGCATCCAGGCCGAGTCTCTGCACCCCGATTGCGTGGTGATTGACTTTGTCATGGGGCGCCACGAATCCTTGATGATCGCCCAGAACCTCCGCAAGAATCCTGAGTATGCTGATGTCGTCCAGATTGGACTGCTCAGCGACGAGGACAATGCGGCTGGCTTCGACCGGACGATCTTCAACGAGACCTTCCGTAAGCCGTTCGATTCAGCGTTGCTGGCCGAACGCATCAAGACGTTGGTGGGACGTAAGAAGCAACTCGCCTAAGCCCGATGTCGTCGGGTCCAGGCAGTCATACGAACGAAGTGATGTCCGCAGACCGGAAGCAGGGGGAACGTTCCGGTCGGCGGGGCACAAGTGTGCTGCATCCTTTGTCCAGCGGATGACCACGCAGTGTGCGGACTTCCCGCGTTGTGTCCGTTAGAACTCGAGAACTGCCTAGATTACGCTCAACAGAATGGGGGATTCTGGACAGCGCAATTTCTATAAACCCGACGATCAGCAGGTGCGCGAGCCTCCGGAAGTGCTTGGGGGCGTAACTGGAAGCTTGCCTCACCTGCAGCATTTACACGGGATGATTTACCGCCGCGAAGCGCTCGGCATGCTTCGCGGCGGTTTTCTTTGCCCCGTCTGTAGCCTGACTCTCCGAGTCGGGTGCTCCTCGTAGCTTGACTCTCCAGAGTCGAGCGATCTTCGGCGTTCATCGACTCGCAGGACCGCATCCTCAACTATGTGATCCTTAGGCTGTGGCTGATGAATCAATGACCCGATAGATTGGGGATCAGATTCACCACGGAGACACGGAGAACACGGAGAAATCTTCAATTTGGTCTCCGTGTTCTCCGTGTCTCCGTGGTGAAATTCCTACTCTGGTTATTCATCAGCCACAGCCTAGGGGGCAGTGGAACTCGCCCGACTCTGGAGAGTCAGGCTACAGGGCTTTTTGCCGCAGGCATGGACGTAATTCTTACAAATGCCCCGAACTTCTGCCGCGGAATCTTCGCGGCGCCTGCCAGGCCGATCGCTTGCGGCAAATCCCTCTGAATACCGCAACACTCATGCGATTACCGGGTTGCAGTGCTGCCCTGCGTTAGATCGTGGCCGACCTCTGTCATTTGGCACGCGCCGTGCGAAGTCGATTTCTCAGCCACAACACGCACGTTGAGGTGATCGACCCGCACAAGCGACCCCGTCAGGTCGTTCGAAATTCGGACCCTACAGCAAGCCACCTGGCAACCTCGATCGCCAGATGGCTGGTCTAAACGACGAGACCTGACGGATCGCCTGTCGGCCCTGGTTCTTTCGAAATCGAAGTTAAGGCCTCCGGACTGCGGTCCGGGACTTATCTGATGGATTCGGTTCCCAACCGGATCTGATGCGACTCGAGTGCAAACTCGAACACCCCACCGGCCCGTGGAGACGGGCCTTGCCCTCCTCACTTCCGCTCAGTTTCTCACCACAGATGGCCGGCCGGAGTCCAATCAAACGGACTCCTGCCGGCCTCTCGTCTTCTTTGACCCGTCGATCAGCCGCAGGGCGCTAGCCCCCGGTTCGGGTGTTGGGCTGATTTTCCCAGAGAACCGGACGCTTGCGCGTGCCGGCTGATTTCGCGATGCACGTTGCTGAAACAGGGGACAACTGTATCGATTCAAATGCTCTACACCCAATTCGCCCTTTCCGACTACAATCCCCGCCCCTGCTCACCACAGAATTTCCGGCTCGGATCTCTGCAGGTCGTTGGCCCGTTCTCTGCACATTTCCACTATTGATATCGCGAGGACCATAGCATGACGCAACGGTCAAATCTTCCCGAGGATGAGTTCGAAGGTTCATTGATCAGTCGCCTGTGCGCGGCGATGGGGCTGGCCCCGCAGTCGAAACGCGTGGCGGAACGCAGGCTGATTGATTCTTCCGAAAGCCTCGAGTCTCGGCAGATGCTGACGGCGATCAGCGTGAACCTGCCCCAGGGGACGTACAACTTCCCGATTGCCGAGCCGGCGCCAGATGTCAGCGTGCAGCTGGATGTCGTGGATGTACAGGATCAGGTCTTTTCCGTGCCGGAGAACACCAGCGCTGGCGCTGTGGTGGGGACGGTCGCTGCGTTTGACCCGGATACATCCACGCCGGTGACTTATGCGATCACCGCCGGGAACACCAACTCCGCATTCGCCATCGACTCGGTGACTGGTGCGATTACGGTCGCGAATTCCGCGGCACTCAATTATGAAGCTCAGACGACGTTCTCGTTGACCGTGATGGTTACCGACAGCACCGACCCCACGACCTCAGACACGGCCGTCATCACAATCAACGTCACGAATGTGGACGAGCCGACTTCGATTGCCATCAATCAGACCCCGATTTCCTATCAGATTGGCAGCGAGCCGATTCTGGTGGATCCGACAGCACTGGTGATTCCTGATCCGGATACTCCATCCCCGAGCTATAAGAATGCGCGGCTGGTCATCGGCGTTGCCGGGCCGCGACTGTCGACCTTGGACGTTATTCGAGTGATGAGTCAGGGGAACGGCATTGGACAGATTCGCGTGACTGGCACGCAGATCTATTACGAAGGCCACGCGATCGCCGCCTATAAAGGGGGCCGTGGTGCGGATCCCAAGCTGACCATTTCATTTTACTCGACGGCGACTAATGAGTCAGTCCAGGCATTGTTGCGGCAGGTCGCGTTCAACACCAAGACTCACACCAATCCGGCTCCGGATCGGGTCTTGAATTTCTCGCTGATCAATGTCGGCGGACAAAACGCTCCGGTTGTCAGCCGCGTAATCCACATCACACGGCCCTGATTTGATGTAGTGGGATTGATTGATTCTGGCTCCCCTCTCCCCGGAGTACCAGGGCGAGGGGAGCCGAAATCACCCTCATATCAAATCGCAAGCTGGACTACAGCAACTCCGTGAGCCGGGTCGATCAAGATAGATCGTCCGGGCTCACGGAGTTGAACGGTTGAAGCCATCGACTCCGCAAAACAAAAGAACCTGAGGAATCACCCACGCCGATTCCTCAGGTCCCCAGTCGGTGAGTCTGGCACCAGCTCACTGATGTTTCCCGCTAAGCATTAGTGAGGAGCCCCGCCCCCGCCGGCCTGTCCTAGCAGTAACTTGGCGATCATGATGTAGACCGGGATGCCGATGGTGACGTTGTAGCTGAAGGTCAACCCGAGTGACGCCGCCAGGGGCAACGTCGGGCTGGCTTCGGGAATCGCGAGCCGTTGGACCGCCGGCACGGCAATGTACGACGCCGATCCGCTCAAGACACCGAACAGCACGTAGGTGCCCACATCGAATGGCTGCCCGATGACGATGCTATACGCATGGCAGAAGCACATGCCCATGGTGGCGAACAGATTCGGTGCGAGAATCCCGAACAGCACGAATGGCACCCCCGCGGTTCGCAGATCTTTCAGACGTTGCGACGCAGTCATGCCCATTTCCAACAGGAATAAGCATAGCATGCCCTGGAACAGCGTAATGAACAGCGCATCGTCCGGGCCGGTCACTTTGGACCCCTGCAACTGACTCAGGAACCCGATCACGATGCCCGCAAACAGCAGGTAGATGCCAGGGTTAAAGAAGACTTCGTGCAGGACCTCCAGGTCGAATCCGCCCTTGTTCTCGTGCATGCCAAGATCTTCGTCCTCCTGGTTATCTTCGAGCGCCATCTTGGCCTCGAATTCTTCGCCTTTGGCACGCGTTCGGTCGTCCACTCCTGCTCCGCTCTGACCGTGATTCGCACTGGGAGCAACACGTTCACCTTCACCCTGAGCGGTGGTCGGAAAGTGGCGACTCTTCGCTTTGTTGTTGTATCCGGGCTCGTCAGGCATGTTTCCGTCGCGATCCATGCCCGTGACCCGCAATCGAGAAACAATAAAGAGCGCCACCAGACAGCCGGGAATTTCCATCACCGCGAGCAGTACCGGCATATACGCTGCGTAAGCAATATTGGCCGCAGCGAGAACACCGATGCACGTGACGAACGTTCCCGCCGAATCCGAGCCGTAGTAGCCCGCGACGGTCGCCGCATCAATTCTGCGAAGTTTGGTCGTGCCCCGCAGGATCGCATAAGCCATGATCCCGACGAGCGTGTTGGAGACGAAACCCAGCACCATGAAACCAAGGGCCTGAGTCAGGGATGACTTGCCCAGCAAGGCCAGCTCTTCCCCGCCGTGCCAGCCAATCGCCAGCAGCAGGTAAATCGTCAAGCCTTGATAGACGGCCTTGGGAAACTCAAACTTAACGCGCAAGATCGGAATCAAGAAACCGGCATAAAAGAACAGCAGCAGGGGTTTGAAGAGATTGTGCAGTACGTTGCTGGCAAACTCTTCCAACAAGGATTGCTGGGCATGGGGAGCTGCGGGAGCCACGGCCCCCGCCACTTCTCCCGCATTGGCGAGCAGCATGTGGGCGACCTGCTGTAACTCAAGCAAGTGCTGGATTGCCGGTGACATGATCGGATTCAACCTTATTCGTGGGTAGAGACTATTCCGGTAGCGTTTTCACCTCGACACGTCTTCGCCGGGAAGGTCGCTTACCAATTACGCACGGAACGTGCCGCAGTTCATTCTGCAACATAAAGAGGCTGTTGCGGAAACACAACATAAGTTAAAACAGAACCTGCTAATCTTCCGTAACAAATGGTTGGATATTGCGTTACAGCACGATTGTTCCTGTGTCGAGATTCTGACTTAAGTCGAGTTTCGCCGTCTGCAGATGGGGAATTTGGCCACGATGTTTCCAAACTGCTTGGCCATTATGTGGCCAAGACACTTGGAGATTGTTGAATTTCCAGGCAGTGGAAGCATTCCCAGGCGAGCGTCCGGCGCGAGCCGGATGGTTTTGACGACTTCCGAATAACCGATCGATCCAAAGCACAATTCGGGCGAGCCTGGTAGCGTAGGCCTCGGGATTCTTCTACGTGGTCGACGCTGTCAGGCCGTGTTTGGTGCATCAAATACCGACTCAAACCAAGGGATCACTTACCGCACAGAATGCGGGGAGTCGATTTCATAGAAGGTTTTTAGCCACAGAAGGACACGGAAGAAACACAGAATCAGAAGACGAATTCTATTCCGAATTTCTGTGTTTCTTCCGTGTCCTTCTGTGGCTGAACTCCCTCTTCTTAAATCTCTGTATTGTCTGTGTCTCCGGGGTGAAATCTCCTCGCGGATGATTCACCAAACGCGGTCTAGCGTTGACGTTTACACCGACGCTAGCAGTGTCGGCCACGGGATCCTGCAAAACAAAAATAGCCTGTGGCGACGAATCACCACAGGCCATCTCAAATTGTCATCAAAATCGCGGTTACGGCTTCTTCACGTAGCGTGCCCCACGCATCACTTGGACATCGGCGATCCAGGCGATGCAGGAATAGTTCTCGAAGAAATTCCGCGAGACATGCGTCAGGATCTTATGAGCGACCTCTTCCGGACAAATGATGATGATCTGGATATTACTTCCATATCCGACACCGCTGCGGAGTCCTCGTTCGCCGTCGCCTGAGCAATCGCTGACTGTATAACCGCCGGCTCCCAGTTCCTTCAGTTTGGGGAGCAATTGATCCTGCAGAATCTTCTCAGTGACAATCGTCACTTGCTTCAAGGGATAAAGTTGCATGGCGAAGTTCCTTGATTGAGCAACGACCGCTGGTGAGTCTGTTACTCCTGTTGCTGATATGAATTGTTGCAGTTGTCAAGGTCGAAGTCTGCCCCCTGCCTCGACAACAACGGCCGCCGATTTCACGTCGCGCCAATCATTTTGGCCATTTGATAATAGATCGGAATGCCGAAGGCGATGTTGAACGGGAACGTGATCGCCAGGGCCGATGTGATGGACAACGTGGGGTTCGCCTCGGGCAGCGTTAATCTGACCGCCGGCGGAGCGGCGATGTACGACGCACTGGAGACGATGGCCGCGAAGACCGTGCAACCTCCCAGATTCAGTCCGGCCAGATGTCCCAGGTAGGCACCCAGGAATCCGTGGAAGATGGGGACGAGAATACCGAACGCCACCAGGAATATACCGACCTTTTTCAAGTCACCGAGACGTTCACCCGCCACCAGTCCCATTTCCAGCAGGAAGATGCACAAGGCCCCGCGGAAGATCATCCCCTTGCTGTAGAAGAAGTCGAAGAAGGGATGGAAGCCCTTTTCCGACATGATGAAGGTGGAGACAAACCCAATCACCAACAAGCCGGCCATCAACATAATCGATTGTCCGGTCAGCACCTCGTAAAGGGCTTCTCCCAGTTGGCCTTCTTCCTTCGTGTGGCTGTGACCGTCGTCGGGGGGCAACAGGGTTTCGGACTGCTTCGCGTCATGCTTCACTTTCGAGAACACCGCTCCCATGGCCAGAGCGATCGCGATTCCCGGGCATTCCAAGATCGTGACCAGCGTCGGAAGGAAACTGTTAGGAGCATGTCCGCTCTGATTGGCGAAGACGTCGGCGACGGCATAGGTCACGGCCGAGGTCGAACCATAGTGGGCCGCGATCCCGGCTGAATCTGCGACCGACAGACCGCCCAGCCGTCGCAAGATGACATACGCACTAATCGGGGTGAAGCATCCTAGAAACAAGGTGGCGAGAGCCGGCAACCACACTGTGGAGATACCATGATCTTTGACTTCCTTGGCCAGTTCGTGTCCGCCTACAAAGCCGATTGACATCAGAAGAAAGATCGAAATCGAATAATACAGCTCTTTGGGGATCTTAATTCCCCCGTGAATCAGCTTACAAAAAATTCCGAGTGCAAAGCACATCGGAATTGGAGTCAGCAGGTTCTCGGCGAGCGAGTGCAGAATTTTCATCGGATCCATGAACTACCACCTCAATTTGGCTTTGCAAAAGTTGATTGAGCTACGGAACGAGCCGTAAGTAGACAGCTTCGCCCTGACTTGCCCAGGTGGAGCACAACCTGAACGTGTGACCTGGCTAAGCCTACAACTCCGCCAGAACAAGATAGCCCCGCATGCTGGTCACAAACTCACGTCAGCACGCGCCGCAGCACCCGACCTGCCCGTCGGATGAAAAAGATTGTAGCAGCGCTGGCAAAGATGTTGACATCAGTTTGGCGTCACGGCAGCGGGCTTACGGATTTGTAATTGCCGTGCGGCAAAGCGGTTACAGTGCAACGGCACGATCGCTATGAAGGTGTGCATCGATTACGGTCTCGTCAAATGACATAAGTCCCATTCGTCCCATAAGTCCCATCCGTCCCATGCATTTATATAGGGGACTGATGGGACTGATGGGACAAATAGGACTTATGATTGGCGATGCCAATTGGAAGTGCGAATGGAAGAATCGCACGATCAGAATTTAGTGCTCTTGTCCGTTACCACCTTGATCGACAACGGTCACATGCGTGTCATCGCTATCCTTCAAGCCACCATAAAATCGTCGCGGAATCCGGCAGTGGTAGATCACCCGCGAATCGGCGTACTCGGTATTGTGGACTTCCGCATGCGCATTCAAATAGGCGTAAAGACGGCCATTACCCACACCCGATTCCACCTCGGCATCGATATACCCATTACTGAGCTTGTCGGCGACATACCGCGCGAGACGGTCCAGACCCAACCCGGTCTTGGCACTCACCGAGATCGCGTCCGGATGATTGGCACGCAGGACGTCGATCAAGGACCGATCCTGAACCGCATCAGCCTTATTGAGGACCAGCAGCGTATGCTCGACCTTCACATCGATCTGCCGCAGGACATCCATGACCGTGCGGATATGATCTTCGGCCTGCGGATGGCTGGCGTCGACCACGTGCAGCAGAACATCGGCATGTCGCGCTTCTTCCAGCGTGGACCGGAATGACGCCACCAGGTGGTGCGGCAGGTTGCGAATGAATCCCACCGTATCACTGAGCAGTACGTCCCCCCAATGCGGCAAACGCCAACTGCGAGTGCGCGTGTCGAGCGTGGCGAACAACTGGTCTGCCGCGAACACTCCGGCACCCGTCAACGCGTTCATCAACGTGCTCTTGCCGGCGTTGGTATACCCCACCAGCGAGACCTGCATCTGGTTCCGCCGTTGGGCCACCATCCGCGTGCGGTGTTGCTCGACCACTTCCAGCTTCCGTTTGAGTTCGACGATCCGCTGATCGATCAACCGCTTATCGGTTTCGAGCTGCTTTTCACCGGTACCCTTATTCTGGCCGCTACCGCTTTCGCGCGACAGGTGCGTCCACATCCGTTTCAACCGCGGGCGGAAATACAGCAACTGGGCCAGTTCCACCTGCAGCCGCGATTCGTGCGTCCGGGCGTGCGTCGCGAAAATATCGAGGATGATTTCGCTACGATCAACGATCATCTTGCCGAGTTCATTCTCCAGATTACGGCCCTGGGCCGGACTGAGATTGTTATCGAAGATGACCAGTTCGGCGCCGGTCTGTTCGAGCAGATCGCGCAGATCATCAAGTTTCCCGCGGCCGATGCAGAGCGTGGGATCGACGTCCTGCCGTTTCTGAATCAACTGTCCGACGACCTGGACTTCGGCCGTTTTGACTAAGCCCTTCAACTCTTCAAGAGGATCCGCATCGCCTCCGGGATCATCTGGTAGAACGACAGAGACTAACACCGCCCGTTTGGATTGGACGCTAAGTTCGTCGCGAATGGGATCGGCCAAGGCACCTCCGGTAGATGGATATGGATAAGGCTTCGACGTCACGGGAGGGTGAGGCTCCCGCCGAACCGCATAGTCTGGCGAGGGACAATAGACGCTTGCGGTTCGGCAGGAGCCTCACCCTCCCATCGACCCGAATGTCTACGCCTTCGAATTCTAGGCAACGACCGCATGGCCAGCAATCGCGTTTCCCCCGTGCTGCGATTGGAAAGCTGGGAATATCTGGCGACTGCGGCGATGTCCCCAACAGACACGAATGCTCTGCGAATGTTCGCCAGAATTCGTTGGATGTTTGATCCCATCAGTCACATTGGTCCCATTGGTCCCATAAGTCCCATCGAATTCAATGGGACGGATAGGACTTATGGGACACATGGGACTGATGTGATTGGAACTGGCAAGTGACCAGCAGTTACAGGGTTACGCTCAATTGCAAATAGTATTGCAAATGCAATGAGAACTGGAGCAGACAATTCGATTGCATCTCCCTTTTGAATGTACCTGTTCTGTGAGTGCAAGTTGTTTGTTGGAAATGATTTGCGGCAATTTTGATGTTGACCGGCAGATGGCGGGCGCCGATAATATGGCTGTGCGGCAATCGCAGAGGCGCCGTCTCGTGAAAACTGCCGTCCTCACTTTATAGAACCGGAAATATCGACAGCGAGTCGTGGGCAGCATTGGGCTTGGCGAGCTGTTGGAAGGGATTCACATGGTCAAGTTTTATCGTGCTTTGGGATGTTGTGCGGGTTTGGCTTTGTTGGCGTTGAATGCCATTCCAGTCAGTCAGGCGACGGCGGAAGATAAGAAACCGGCGGCCAAAAAGCCGGCGGCGAAGGAAGAACACGGCCACGCACATGCCAGTCAAGGACCTCACAAGGGATCGTTGATCGAATTGGGTGAAGAGGAATATCACGGCGAGATTATCGTCGATGAGAAGGCGCACGTGGTGACCATTTACGTGCTGGATTCGCATGCCAAGGACGCCGTTCCGATTGAAGCCACGGAAGTCGTCATCAACTTGAAGCACGGCGACAAGCCGGAACAATTCAAATTGAAAGCGGCTCCTCAAAAGACTGACCCGAAGGGCAAGTCCTCGCGTTTCAGTTTGAAGGATGTCGAACTGACGCATGACCTGGATCACGGGCAGGCTCAGTTGCGAATCAAAATCGCGGGGAAGTCGTTCGTGGGGAAGATTGTCCTGGAAGACCATGACCATGATCACAAGGCAGAGAAGAAGCCAGAAAAGAAGACAGAGAAGAAGAGCTGAACCAGGAATGGTGCCCCCAATTCCTCAGATCGCGGCCAAGCTCAACGTTCTCACGCTAAGTGGGAACGTTTTGTCTTTTTGAGTGAACTTCGAATAAATACCCCAACGGGGTTATGCAACATAGCCCAGGGTTGCCCGCGCCAGCGGGCTACCCTGGGTACGTATCCCCAAAGGTTGTCGTACCCTGAAAGGGTTCCGGCCTCTTAGGACGCAACCCCTTCAGGGTAGAATTCGATATGGAATCGATACCCAGGGTAGCCCGCCCCGGCGGGCAACCCTGGGCTGTGATACGTATCCCCTTCGGGGAATTCATTCACGGACCGCCATCGAAACGTATTGAACTTCGACGAGGCCGTGATTTTCACATGATCTTAAGTTTATTTTTCCCGTCGGCGAGTTGCCGCCGATGACCGGTGAAATATCCTTACATCAGGGCCAGCGAATCGTCGACCTGCCGGGTGACAATTTGGTCCAGACGAATTGAAGTGGAAAGCAAGATAATGTGGAATAAAAAGTGGCAATGGGTGGTGGGCGCTGCGGTCATTGGCGGTGGCGGCGTGACCGGATATGCCACGCGCGATCGCTGGCTTCCCTGGGTCAATCATGGTCCTGCCGTACCGGGAAGTGCCTCCAGCGCTGAGACCGCCGCGCACCCTCCGCATGCTGCGTCCGGAGAACTGGGACACGTGTCGCTCTCGGAACAAGCCCGCCGCAATCTGGGTTTGGAAATCGGTGAAGTCGCGTTACAGGATTACTGGCGCACCGTTTCGATTCCCGGAGTCGTCGCGGAAGAACCGGGCCACTGTGAGCGCCGGATTTCGACGACGGTCAACGGCATCGTGTTGAAGGTGCATGCTCTGCAGGGGCAGACGGTCAAACCGGGCGATGCCCTGTTTGACATCCAGCCGACCAGCGATTTGCTCACCAATGCCCAATCCGCGTTATTGAAAACCCTGCAGGAAATTGAGCTGGTCGATGCCGAACTGCAGCGTCTCAGTCCGCAACTTGCGACAGGGACACTGGCCAAGAATCAGGTGATTGCGAAGGAATCCGAAAAGAAGCGTTTGGAATCATCCCGCCTGATCCAGATGCAGGAATTGCTGGTGCGCGGGCTGGGGCCGGATCAGATCCAAAAGATCGTCGAGACAAGGACGCTGATCCGTCAATTCACCGTACGTGTGCCTCAGGCAGACCCGGCACTCGATCTGCATTCCAAAGACACCGCCGATCGTGAGACAGAGGACGCCACGCACTTGCTGCCCGTGTCGCTGAAGAAAGAGTCTCCGTCGACACCGCATCTGAAGGAGCACGAGCACCAGGGATCTCTCTATTCCGTCGAGTCGCTCAATGTCAGCCTGGGGAAACTGGTGCAGCCTGGTGAGGAATTGTGCCAACTGGCGTCTCATACCGTATTGCTGATTGAAGGTCAGGCGTTCGAGCGTGAGAGCGCCCTGGTGACACGCGCCTTGGAACAGGCGTGGCCGATCACCGTGATTTTTGAAACGGGCGACTCCGAGTCGGTCGTTCGCAAGGACCTCAAGATTCTCTATGTGGATAACTCGATCGATGAAGTCCACCGCACCCTGAAATTCTTCGTGCCGCTGGCCAATGAAGTGGTCCGTGACAACCCGGGTGCGAACGGGTTGATGTACCGGACGTGGCGGTTCAAACCGGGTCAAAAGGTGCGTTTACTGCTGCCGGTCGAGAACCTGAAGGACCGGATCGTCTTGCCGGCAGACGCCCTGGTGAAGGAAGGCCCTGACGCCTACGTCTTCCGCCAGAACGGCAAACTGATGGAAGAGGTGCCGGTCACTGTTGAGCATCTCGACCCGCGAGAAGTCGTGTTGAAGAATGACGGCAGTCTGTTCGAAGGCGACGAGGTCGCGCGGAACCAGGCCTATCAACTGCACCTGGCCTTGAAGAAGGCGGAAGGGGGCGGCGCCGATCCCCATGCTGGCCATGATCACGATCATTAGCAGTTGGGAGGGCGAGGCTCCCGCCGAGCCTAAAACGAGCTTTAGCTCGGCGTCCGCCGGAGGCTGGATGTATGCCTCCGGCGGACGCCGACCTGCGGTCGCTTTAGGCTCGGCGGGGTACCCTCTGGGTCCCTCGCCCTCCCATCACTTGCAATCCTAACTTACGCCGCCCGGCTCGCCTAAAACTATTCTTTTCCGGAACCCCACCGTTGAACGCTCTGATTCGGTTTTCTCTGCACCACCGGCTATTAATCGTGTGCCTGGCGCTGGTGACCCTAGTGATGGGTTCGATCGTCATGGCTCAATTGCCGATCGACATCTTTCCCAACATGACCCGCCCCCGCGTGACGGTCATGGTCGAGTGTCACGGCCTGGCCCCCGAGGAAGTCGAAACGCTGGTGACCCTGCCCCTCGAAACGGCGTTCAATGGGGCCGCCGGAGTCGCGGCAGTCCGCAGTTCCTCAGGAATCGGGCTGTCGGTCATCAACGTCGAATTTGGCTGGAACACTGACGTCTACGTGGCCCGGCAGATTGTCAACGAACGGATGGGCACGGTGATGAGCCGCCTGCCGCCCGATGTGAAGCCGGAGCTGGCTCCCATCAGCTCGTTGATGGGCCAGATCATGCTGATCGGCCTTACTAGCAAGGACAATCAGACCAAACCGATGGACGTGCGGACGATTGCCGACTGGGTGATCCGGCCTCGGCTGCTGACCGTGCCGGGGGTCTCACAAGTCATCATCATGGGTGGCGGCCGCAAGCAGTTCCAGGTGCTCGTCAATCCGGAATCGTTGTTGGCTTATGAAGTGACCCTGGATGAAGTTGAGGCTGCTCTCAAGGAGAGTAACCTCAACTCAACAGGCGGCTACATGCAGCAAGGGGCGATGGAGTTTCTGGTGCGGGGTATCGGCCGAGCCACGACGATCGACGATCTCGGCATGACGGTGGTGAAGGCGACCCCTTCGCGGTCGGTGCTGCTGCGTGATGTCGCGCGGATTGTGACCGGGATGCAACAGAAGCGGGGCGACAGTTCGGTCAACGGCCAGCAGTCGGTCGTGATTACGATCGGCAAGCAGCCGACGGCCGATACACGGTGGCTGACCGAGGAAATCACTCGTTCCCTGGAGGACCTGAAAGCCTCGCTGCCTGACGATATACAGATCAATACGGAACTCTATCAACAGCGTGAGTTCATCGATCGTGGCATCCATAACGTGATTGAAGCTTTGCGCGACGGGGCCATCCTGGTCCTCATCATTCTGTTCCTGTTCCTCCTGAACTTCCGCACGACGTTCATCACCTTGACAGCCATCCCGCTGTCGATTGTGATCACGGGCCTGGTGTTCTGGTTGTTCGGAGTATCAATCAATGTCATGACCCTCGGCGGTCTGGCGGTGGCGATGGGAGAACTGGTTGACGACGCCATTGTTGATATCGAAAACGTCTTCCGCCGGCTCGCTCAAAATGCCCACGCGGCCGTCCCCGAACCGATGCTGAAGGTGGTCTACAAGGCGAGCCTGGAAGTGCGCAGTTCCATCGTCTACGGCACGATGCTCGTGATTCTGGTCTTCATCCCGCTGTTCGCTCTATCGGGAATTGAAGGCCGTCTGTTTGCTCCGCTGGGGTTGGCGTATATCACGTCCATCCTAGCTTCGCTGCTGGTTTCGCTGACGGTCACACCCGTTCTGGCGAGCCTGTTACTGTCGGGTTCGAAGGCGGCCCATAGCGAAAAAGACAGCCCCCTGCTCCGCTTCATGAAGTGGTGCGTGACTCCCGTGATCAAGATCAGCATGAACGGCTGGGGGCTGACCGTGATCCTGATCTGCGTGTTTGGCTCGATGATTGGCAGCGGAATTCTGGCCGCGAATTTGGGTAGCGACTTCCTGCCGCCCTTCGATGAAGGTGCCGCTCAGGTCAATGTCGTCTTGCCGCCGGGGGCGTCTCTGGAGGCTTCCAACCGCGCTTGTGCGATGGTCGACGCCGCACTGCGCAAGCACTTGCAGACTGACGCCGCACCGCGTGGAATTGTCCGGAGCTACGTCCGTCGTACGGGTCGCGCGGAACTGGATGAACATGCCGAAGGGGTGAATCACACGGAATACATTTTGGGGCTCAATCCGGACAGTGGTCTCCCCCGGCAAGCCGTTCTGGCTCAATTGCGGGCCGAGTTAGAAGAGATCCCGGGAATCGAATACGAAGTCGAACAACCGCTGGCTCATATGATGAGTCACATGCTGTCGGGCGTGAACGCTCAGATCGCGATCAAGCTGTTCGGAGATGACTTGGATGTCCTGCGTAAAAAGGCCCAGGAAATCAAGCAGGCGATTGCAGAAATCCCCGGCATGGCGCCACCGGTTGTGGAGCCCCAGCAACTGATTCCTCAACTGCGCATCGAACTCAATCGCGAGCAACTGGCTGCCTATGGACTGACGCCGGGGCATGTCAACGAGTTCATCGAAACGGCCCTCAACGGCAAGGTGGCTTCAACTCTGCTGGAAGGCCAGCGGATGTTCGATATCGTTTTGCGGTTCGACAATGAATACCGCACCGACTTCAGCAAGCTGCATCGCCTGTCGCTCGAGTTGCCGCATGGCGGACGAATCCCGCTCTCCGCGGTCGCCAAAGTCTACGAAGCGGGCGGACCCAACACGATCAGTCATGAGCGAGTCAAACGCCGCATCGCCATTCGGGCCAACGCGACCGACCGCGACCTGGGCAGCGTGGTGGCCGACATCAAGCAGGCGGTCAAAACCAAGGTCAAACTTCCCGAGGGTTATTTCGTCGAATACGGCGGCCAGTTCGAAGCCCAGCAGGAAGCAACCCAGTTGATTGGCATGCTCAGTATCGTGTCGTTCTTCGGGGTATTCCTGGTGCTCTACACCTTGTTCCCGTCGGCACGGATCGTCCTGCAGGTCATGTTTGCATTGCCGATCGCCTATGTCGGCGGCATTCTGGCACTGTGGATCACGGGACAAACGCTGACTGTGGCCAGCTTGGTCGGATTTATCTCCCTCGGCGGTATCGCGGCCCGGAATGGGATCTTGCTGGTGTCTCACTACTTACATTTGATGCGTGAGGAGGGAGAACATTTCTCCCACGAGATGGTCTTGCGAGGTAGCCTGGAACGACTGGCTCCCGTCTTGATGACGGCCCTGACCGCCGGTATCGGTCTGGTGCCGTTGGTACTGGGCGGACAGCAACCGGGCAAGGAGATTCTGTATCCAGTGGCGACAGTCATTCTCGGCGGGTTGATTACTTCGACCGCGTGCGAGTACATCGTCCACCCTGGGCTCTTCTTCCAGATGAGCGGTAAGGACGCGCAACTGCTGACGACGCATCAGACTGATGTCGGAGAATAGGATGATTTCCGTAGCCCGACTCTCTGAGTCGGGACTTCCGGTGGTCGAAGCACCCGACTCAGAGAGTCGGGCTACGGAGAGTCGGGCGACAAACGAAACAGCCCGGTCGCTGTTTCAGCGACCGGGCTGCATCTGCGTGTTCGTTTCAGATCGTGCGGCGAGAAGCTCTCGGCATCAATCGGCGACGGCGACTTCTTCTTCCTCGGTTTCGACAGCGGCGACGGGTTCGGGAACATCATCCCAGCTCATCACGTGGACTTCGAGTTCCTTGATGACGACTTGCTTGCCGTCCTCTTTCACATTGGAGAACTCGAATCCTGCTTCGCGGAGCAATGCCAGATGCTCGGTGCCCGTGTCGAGAATGCCGTCGTCGGCAATCGCCCGCCACCAGTGCAGGTGGGGCCAATCGCGACGCACTGTTTTCAGCGTCGTCATCATCGCCCGGCCTTTGTTACCGGCGGCGAATCCAGCCCGACGAGCAATCAGGGTGAATGTTGAAATCTTGTCCGCTCGCTTGAGTTCCCACAGGAGTTCTGCAACCTCGTCTGCCCGTGAAGACGCCATACTTGTCCCTCCAATATAAAATTACCTCGGGGCAATTAGCTCCCTGAGGCCAAAGTCGCGGTCGCTGAATAATCTCTTTCAGTGAGCGCGGGAATTGATGCATTTTTCAGAATGCAGACGGTATTGAGAACTTACGCTTCCATTACCAACGCATGTTATTAGGATACCGCAAAAAAGGGTCCGTCACAAGACCCTCTACCGTTAGGATGGGATTTGGACGGTCGAAATTCGTCCCGCTCCAAATGCCAGAGAACTGGCGAACAGAGCCGATCGTTGTCTGTCCTGCGTGCTTGATGGCGATCAACGTTGGGGTGTTTACCTCTTAAATCTTGTAATGGATGCAGAAAGTTATGCGGGAAGTCTATGACCGTCACGGCATTACGTTTCAATACCCTGCGGACTGGGAAGTCTCGGAACAGGAACAGGGTGACGAATGTTTGATTACGGTCTCAGGTCCTGGAACATCCTTCTGGTCGGTCGGATTGTTTCGAGACCGCCCTTCCCCCGACCTCGTCCTGGAAACGGCCCTCGCGGCATTCAAAGATGAATACCCCGACCTGGACGCCTACGATGCGGACGATGAACTCCTCAGTCAGCCGACGATGGGGTACGACATCGAGTTCTTCTGCCTGGAACTCGTGAATACGGCCCGCATTCGTTCGTTCCTCGCCCAGGACTTTACCGTCCTGGTCCTGTGCCAGGCGGACGATACCGAGCTCGAAACGTCCGATCCCCTCTTCGAGGAAATGTCGCGGTCGCTCAATTGCGAACTGCCCGATGACGACGAGGACGAAGATCCATTCGACGATCTGGAGCTGCCGTCGTGAAGCCGACTGGCGACGTCACTCCGCGTTCCCGTGACAGTCGTAAACGGCAAGGTGTGTTCTACACTCCGGAACCAGTCGCCAGGTACATGGTGGCGGCAACATTCCACCGCTGGCAGTCTGCCGGCCAATCGCTTTCCACCGTACGAGTGATCGACCCAGCGTGCGGTGAAGGAGCCCTGCTCTGGCCCGCTTACCAACAGCTCTGTCTCCCATTTTCAGCCTCTGACGGACCAGGTCGATTAGACATCATTCGGCGGCAATTGTTCGGCGTAGATCTGGATGGCGAGGCCGTGGAACGCCTGCGACAGAGGTTTCGGGCCGACCTTGATGGGCAGGTTTCGGCGTCTGATCTGGAGCAGGTTCTCAAGACCAATTTTCGTTGTGCTAACGCTGTTTCGGGACATGGTTGGGAAACCTTCGAAGTCAGTTCGTCCCCATCAGAAAACGCTCCCTTTCATTGGAGTCAAGCGTTTCCCGAGATCTGTGCCGCGGGGGGATTTGATGTCGTCCTGGCCAACCCTCCGTACCGCCGCGAACGCGGGGCGAAGCTCGATCTGGCGGGTCTCGAACATGCACCGCTATCCGTCCGTTGGCGGCAGGCGCGGATGGATCTGTGGCACTACTTCTTCCATCGCTCCCTCGATTTGCTGCGACCGGAGGGACTGTTGACCTTCATCGTCAACAGCTACTGGACGACCTCCGCCGCCGGGCGACCGCTGATTGAGCGTCTGGCTGAAGAAGCGACGCCGCTCGAGTTTGTGGATCTCGCTCAGGCCCCGGTATTCGCTGGCGTGGGTGGCCGGCACATCATCATGCAGGCTCGGAAGGGAGTCTCCAGCGAACCCTGCGACATCTTCAATTTGCAGCCTGCCTTTCACTCGTCTGTCGGTGATCCGGACTTGTGGGCTGATTTGCGCAATCGCCGTCAAGCAAATGCAAAGGACCTCGACACCGCCCCATTTACCTACCACCAAGTTGCCCGAGACGATTTGTTTTCCGACGGTCGCATCTGGCTCAACCCCCGCCCCGCGTCGCCGACAAAGTCCAGTACTGGACGAGTCCAGCATGGTCTACGACTCGGCGATCTCTTCGAAGTTCGCCAAGGCATCGCGGAGAACCCGCCCCGGGTCACTCGTAAGCAGGCCTTGGAGCAACCGGAGTACCGCGCCGGTGAAGGAGTCTTCGTGCTAACCACCGACGAGCTGCAGCAGCTGAACTTGTCGGCGGCCGAGCAACACTGCGTCCGGCCATACTATTCCGCAGCAGGAATCACCCGCGACTGGTCGCCGACCGAACCCACGCATTGGTTGCTATACCTCAATCGCGATACGGCCCCTGAGATCTCTTTGTTGCCGAATATCTCCAGGCATCTCCAGCGTTTTCGCCACTTGTTGGAGCGTCGCCGTGAAACTTTACAAGGCAAGATCCCCTGGTGGCATCTGCATTGGCCGCGCGAATCACGGCTGTTCGAAGAGCCCCGGATTCTGGCCGTCCAAATGTGCCGTGAGCCGCTGTTTGCGTATGTGGAAGCGCCGACCTACGTGGGGTTCTCGGTCAATCTGATCGTGTTGAAACCGGGCTCCACAGGGAGTTTGATCAGCGACTTATCACTCCCGGCCCTGGCGGCGATCCTCAATTCTCATGCGGCGAGCGAGTGGTTCAGCACACATGCCAAGCGTCGCGGAGTCAACCTGGACATCACCGGCAGCACCTTGAAGAACTTCCCGCTACCCGATTCCTTGACGGAGGCGGCTCAAGGATAGTCGCAGATCACTTCGGCTTCGCGGGGCGGAAATACTTCATCGACTCGCGAACAACCGTACGGCGATTCGCCAGTCGGACGGCCAGGGCCAGGATGTAATTGATCCAGCCGGATACCGTGTATTGCCGCTTCTTTTCGAGAGCCCGCATGCCGCAACGGACGACCTCTTCCGGGGTCTGCGAACGTTTCTTGGCGAGCCACCCCTTGGCTCCGGCGACATCGAAGAAATCGGTCTGCGTGGGGCCCGGACAGAGGGCCGTGACCGTCACGCCCTTCTCTCTGGCTTCGGCCCACATCGCTTCCGAGAAATGCAGGACAAATGCCTTCGACGCCGCATACACACCCATGTAAGCCACTGGCTGGAATGCGGCGACTGATGAGACATTTAGCACCGCACCATGACCACGCAGCATCATGCCCTGCAGATAGACATAGGCCAGCTCCGTGAGCGCCCCGATGTTCAACTGCACCATTTCCATGATGCGTTTGATGTCGGTTGTTTCGATCTCACAGACATACCCTAAGCCGGCGTTGTTGATCAGCAGTTCGATGGTGATATTCCGCTTGGCGATCTCGGCGACCATTGCTGCTCGCTGCACGGGATCGGTCAAATCGCAGACGATGATTTCACACTTGGTGCCGTGAGCGGTATGCAGCTCTTCAGCGAGTTTCTCGAGGAGTTCTTTGCGGCGGGCGACGAGAACCAGGTGCATGCCGCGCGACGCCAGACGGCGCGCGAATTCCGCACCTATCCCGGATGAAGCTCCGGTCACCAGAGCCCATTGATCTGCGTAGCCCGATATCACGAATGATCCCCCCGACGCTCGGGTTGAGATGGCGCGGATGCTGAGACGGCCCTCAACAGTTCCCCCGCCTGCTTCCCGTCAACACGGAAAATGGGAAGCTCGCAACCTGAGTGCCCATATCCTACCCGGACAAACGTCGAATTTCGACCGAACGGCCCCGAGTTCATCAACTCCTCACGCGGGCCGCCATGACTTCGCTTTCCAAATCTCGTGCAGTTTATTGTTTATGAACTCAGCCTGTTGCCGTATTGCTCTTCGTAATACTTCAAGTAAGCCCCCGACTTAATCCGCTGGACCCAGTCCCCGTTCTGGCGGTACCAGTCGATCGTTTCCCGCAGTCCTGCCGTGAACGGAACTTGTGGTTTCCACGCAAGTTGCGTCTCGGCCTTGGTGCAGTCGATGGCATACCGCTGGTCGTGTCCGGGGCGGTCGGTGACATACTTGATCAGGCTGGCAGGCTTCCCCAGGTACTCCAGCAGGAGATGCGTGATCTCCAGATTTGTCTGTTCCTGGCGACCCCCGAAATTGTAGACTTCCCCGACCTGTCCGAGCCTCAAGGCCGCACTGATCCCTCGGCAGTGATCTGCGACATGAATCCAGTCGCGGACATTGAGACCCGTGCCGTAAACCGGTAAGGGCTTGTCTGCCAAGGCGTTCGAGATAAAGAGGGGGATCAGTTTTTCCGGGAACTGATACGGGCCGTAGTTGTTCGAACAGCGGGTGATGATCCCGGGGAAATCGAACGAGTGGCAGTAGGCTCGAACCAGGAAATCGGCCGCCGCCTTGGATGCAGAATAGGGGCTGTTGGGAGCGATACTCGTCTCTTCGGTGAAGAACCCGGTTGGTCCCAGGCTGCCGTAAACTTCGTCGGTAGAAACCTGCAGGTAACGGCCAACCTTGGCCTGCCACGACGCATCCAGCAAGACCTGCGTCCCTACGACGTTCGTCTGAATGAACGGACCGCTGTCGAGCAAGCTGCGATCGACATGACTTTCGGCCGCGAAGTTCACCACGGCATCAAAACCGCCGTCGCCGATCAGTTTACCAACGAGTTCCCGATCGGCGATGTCGCCGCGCACCAATTGATAGCGCGGATTGGTGGCGACGTCAGCGAGGTTCTCCAGATTTCCCGCGTAGGTCAGTTTGTCGAGGTTGACGATCTGCAGATCGGGATGGGCTTCGAGTTCGAGCCGAATAAACATCGAACCGATGAATCCGCAACCGCCGGTCACCAACATGCGTCGGATTGGATTCATGATTGTTCGTTTCCCAGAACTGCGCTCAAAGATGGCGAAGCTGGGGTCGGGTGTTCAAATTTCAAAATTGGCCCGACACCCCGTCCGAGGATTCATATCGAAGTGGATGGCCAATTTTGAAATTTGAACGCCCGACCCCAAACTGCAAACGTTTCTTGGTCAGTTATCGTCCGTTTCTTCTTCCGGCGTCTCGACGTCGGGTATTTCAATTTCAGGCTGACTGGCTTCAGCCACCGGCGTACTCGGGGGCGTCAACACCTCTGCCGGGGTGACCACGGTAATATCTTCGCTCGGCACACGAGCGATCGACGCGACCGTGTCCCCTTCTTCCATGCGGATGATCGTGACACCCTGCGTCCCGCGGCCGATTTGGTTGATGTCCCGGACGCGAATTCGCTGAATCTTGCCCTGGCTCGTGACCATCAAGACTTCGTCCTGTTCGGACACTCCGATGATATCGACGACCTTGCCGTTACGAGCCGTCGTCTTGATGTTCACAAGACCCTTACCGCCGCGCTTCTGGCGGCGATAACGCATGCTGCTCTTCTGGGCTTCTTCACCCTCGCCTTCGACTTCATCGGGTTCTTCGACGGCAGGCGGTTCTTCCACGGGAACGTCGTCCTCGGAACCGTCTTCACTGACGACGGGCGCTTCCACGACGACGATGGGCTCTTCGTAGCCGAACGGGGTCCGTTTGCCGTAGCCGTTCTCGCAGATCGACAACAGATCCATTTCCGGATCGGCGACCACCATGCCGACGACATGGTCTCCCTTGCTCAGCTTGATCCCCTTCACACCGCGGCTGTTACGTCCCATGCTGCGGGCATCAGACTGGGCAAACCGGATCGAGTGCCCGTTGGCCGTGGCCAATAGGACATCGTTCGTCGGTCCGACGATGACGACGTCGATCAGTTCGTCTCCCTCTTCCAGCTTGATGGCGATGATGCCACCCTTTTTGGGGCGGCTGTACGCGGCGAGCGGCGTCTTCTTGACAATGCCCTTGCGGGTCGCCATCAGCAACTGCCGGACCGCGTCGAAGTGCCGCACTGCCAGGCAACTGAAGATCTTTTCGCCTTCTTGCAGTTGCAGCAGATTGACGAGCGCACGTCCCTTGCTGGTGCGGCTGAGGAGCGGCAGATCGTAAACCTTCTGCCAGAAGACCTTGCCGCGATCCGTGAAGAACAGCAGAAAATCGTGCGTGCTGGCGACGAACAGATGCTCGATCGGATCGTCGTCTTCGACCTTGGCCCCGGTAATACCACGTCCGCCGCGGTGCTGGGCCTGGTACGTATCGAGAGCCATCCGCTTGATGTAGCCGCGATGACTGAGCGTCACGACCATCGGCTCTTCGGTGATCAAGTCGCCCCGGTCGACGTAGGATAATTCCTCGTCGGTGATCGTCGTGCGGCGTTTGTCGTTGTACTTGGCCGCCAGCATCACCATTTCTTCGCGGATGATCGCCAGAATGTTGGCTTCATCCGACAGGATCCGGACGTACTCGGCAATCTCATCGAGCAGCTTGGAAAACTCTTCACCGAGCTTGTCACGTTCCAGACCCGCGAGAGAACCGAGTTGCATCGCGACGATGGCTTCGGCTTGTGTTTGCGACAATGAGTATTCCGTCGCGACCCCGCGTTCTCCTTGAAACGCAGTGAAGCCTTTTTCGCCAAGAGCCCGGGCGATCATTTCGCTGGGCACCGTAATCTTTTGCAGCTCTTCACGAGCGACAGCCCGGCTGGACGACCGGCGAATCGTTGCGATGACCTCGTCGATGTTCAACTGAGCGATCAGCAGGCCTTCGACGGTGTGCTTGCGTTTGCGAGCTTCCGCCAGCATGAACTCGGTACGGCGGCGGATGACGTCGATCCGATGCCGCAAGAACTCTTGGAGCGTTTCCTTCAATGTCAGCAATTGTGGCCGGCTGCCGACCAGGGCCAGCATGATGAAGCTGAAAGTGCCCTGCAGCGGCGAGTACTGGAACAGCTGATTGAGGACAACTTCCTTGTCCGCATCGCGCTTGATCACGATATGCAGCCGCACCTGCCACGCGGGCAGCGTACGGTCGGTCAGATCGATGATGCGAGCAATCCCCTTGATGCGTTCGTCGCGGACCAGTTCTTCCAGTTTCTCTCGCAACCGGTCGCGAGTTTCCAGATACGGAATCTCGGTCACGACGATGATGTCGTGGTTCTTGTCTTCTTCAAAATGCGTCCGAGCGCGCATCTGGACTGTCGACCGGCCGGTGAGATATCCCTGACGTAACCCCATGCGGCCGCAGATGATACCGCCGGTGGGGAAGTCAGGACCTTCCAGCACTTCCAGCAAGTCATCCAAACCCGCATCGGGATTGTCGATCAACACAACCGTGGCGTTACAGACTTCCGCCAGATTATGCGGAGGCACGCTGGTCGCCATACCGACGGCGATACCGGTCGAGCCGTTGATCAACAGGTTGGGCAAGCGTGACGGCAGGACGACCGGCTCCATCAACCGCTGGTCGTAGGTCGGAACGTAGTCGACCGTGTCGCGATTGATGTCATCCAGCAATTCCGAGGCGACAGCCGACAAACGGGCTTCGGTGTAACGCATGGCCGCGGGGGGCAGACCGGCCAGCGAACCAAAATTCCCCTGTTTGTCGACGAGGATCTCGCGCATCACCCAGTTCTGGGCCATGCGGACGAGCGTCGGGTACACCGAGCCTTCGCCGTGCGGGTGATAGTTACCGCTGGTATCGCCGGCGATCTTCGCGCACTTGATACGCGACGAATTGGGACCCAGGTTGAGGTCATTCATCGCCACCAGGATGCGGCGTTGAGAAGGCTTCAGCCCGTCCCGGACGTCCGGCAACGCGCGGCTGATGATGACGCTCATCGCATACGTGAGATAACTGGTCCGGATTTCATCCTGGATGTCATGCACCAGAATGTTTTCCCGGCCGCCACCGTTTTCGCTATTACCAGACATTCCTGTCGACAACGGAATTCCTCACTCTCTCAGAAGTATGCGTCGCCTGACTCTCCAGAGTCAGGTACTGCTGCACCGCAAACCTGCGCTAAATTTGCGTCGCCAATTCGCCCGACTCTGGAGAGTCAGGCTGCAGGCAGGCTTGCGGCCATTTCGGATGTCTTTTTTGACCGTCCGAAAATCGTCGCAACCCTTTGGAAATTCATTGCTTAAAGTTGTAGAGAGAATATAGCAAAAACGGCCGATTTTCTCAACGCGCACGACCTCTAAATTGCAGGGGAAATTCTTTGTTTTTTTAGGCGTCCAGTTTGCCGTAGGATGGCCGCCCCGGCTGTCTGCATTTTGGCTGCGATGGGATCGCAAACGGAGAACTCAGAGAGCGATTCGCTTGTTTCCATACGGCGTGTGGAGCGTTGGCGAAGAAGACGACGGCCGGGGCGGCCATCCTACGGCTGTCGGCGGTGTTGTCACCGTTACAACCGGAACTGCAAGGTTCTCTGGAGACGGCAATTGCACATAGGCTGGGATACACAGCGCTACACGCCCCAATTAGGTTGGATTTGCGATGAATCAGGCGAGCCGGGCGGCGTCAGCCCAATGGCACTCGCTTTGAAGGAATCCAGAGTGAATTCGGAATTCGACGAAATCAGCCGGCACGCGCTAGCGTCCGGTTTCCTTTGGAAATTCGAGTCGATCGTTGCTCGAACCGGGGGCTAGCGCCCAGCGGCTGATTTGTCTAATGGCCAAAGCGAGTGCCATTGGGCTGACGTCGCCCGGCTCGCCTGAATTCAATGTTGAAATCGGTCTTTCTTACTCGTACCTAGAAAACGCCATCGTCGTGAACGGTTCCGGTGTCATCAGTCAGCTCAAAGAGGCGGAATTCCGCCTGGATCGGGTTTGCCGCCAGTTTGAACAAGCCTGGCGGCAGAACCGTCCCTTGACCATTGAGCACTGCCTGACGCTCGTCGAACCGGTGGAACGGCCGCATCTCCTGGAAGAATTGATTGCTTCGGAGTGGGAGCTGCGCGTTCGCGCGGGAGATGACCCCGAAACGGCCGAGTATGTCGGGCGATTTTCGCAGGACGAAGAGCTGGTTGTGGCGATTTGCGGTGTCCTGGCCGCAGAGTACGCCAACTCCGAGGCCCGTGGCACCAATTCTACTCCGCAACCCGGCGAACATCTGGGTGACTACAAGATCATTCGCGAGGTCGGTCGGGGCGGGATGGGGATCGTCTACGAGGCGCGGCAGGAGTCCTTGGGCCGCCAGGTTGCTTTGAAGGTCCTGCCGGCGCGGCGGTTTCGCAGCGAACGTGAATTGCAGCGGTTCCGGCGTGAGGCTCAGGCTGTCGCGCGACTGCATCATAGCCACATCGTCGAAATTTACGGTGTCGGCGAGCAGGATGGCGTCCATTATTTCGCCATGCGGTATGTGACCGGACGGGGGATCGATCAGGTCATTTCTGAACTGCGCGAATCGCTCGGTCTGGCAGACGATGATGGCGAGACGAGTGTCCTGAATGAGGCGCGACGTCCTGGCCAGCGCAGTTATTCGTCGATCCACAGTGGCTCATCGTTGCTGTTGTCGCGGGCTTTGTCATCGCCGCCCGACAGCATCGATTCCACGACGCCCAGTTCGCGCTATCGCGCTGTGGCCCGGATTGGATTTCAGGTCGCCGAGGCGCTTCAGTATGCCCACGAACGCGGCATTCAACATCGCGACGTCAAGCCGTCCAATCTGCTGATCGACCGGCATGAAGTGGTGTGGCTGTCCGATTTCGGGCTGGCCAAACTGGATCTCGATGCCGCCGACCTCACCGAAAGCGATGACCTGGTCGGCACGTTGAAGTACATGCCGCCGGAAGCCTTGACCGGCAAAATCGACCACCGCAGCGACATTTATAGCCTAGGGTTGACGCTGTATGAGCTGATCACGTTACGTCCGGCGTTGGACGGTTCGGATCGAGCACAGTTGCTCCAACAGGTAAAGGATCCGCAGAGTCCGGCGCCACGGTGGCTGGTGCCGGATGTTCCACGCGACCTCGAGACCATCATCCTGAAGGCGACGGCTCGAGACCTGGATCAGCGATATCAATCGGCGAAGGAATTGGCCGCGGACCTCGACCGGTTTCTGAATCACATGCCGATTCGGGCCCGGCCGCAGAGCCTGTTTACGAAGTTTCGGCGCTGGGTGGAACGCAAGCCGCTGATGGCCTTTCTGGCACTGGGAACGCTGTCGATCACGTCGACCAGTGTCTTCAGTTTCGGGGCTCTGTATGTGAACGCCATCGCGACTGCCAAGCAGGCCCGCAAGGATCGCGATCTGGCGAACCAGATGCTGCACATTGCCGAGCAAGCCAAGACGTCTTCCGAACTGAGTCGGAAGGCCGCGGAAGTGTCGACTCGCGAAGCCCAGAATCGACTGATTCAGGCGCAGCGGGCTGAAGCGGCCGCCTTTCTGCAGCAGGGTGACAACTTCGCGGCGCTGGTCTGGTCTGCGGAGACGCTGCGTTCCGAACAACGGCTGACGGCCACGGCCGAACATGCGCGTGATTCGATCACCGACGCTGCGGGTTATCTGGCGCTGGAACCCGCGTTGCGGTTACGCGTGGGCGCCATCATGCAGGGGTCGCCGCGGATCGTGCTCCGTGAATGGTTGCCGAAATTGTTGGAGACGATGGGGGATTCGGAACGGGGTGAAGTGCATGGCGCGGTCGATTTTCGAGCTGATCCGAATGGGATCTGGTTCGCGGACGGTGCGGCTGGGAAGGGGAATGGCTCCGACGCTGGCAGCGTCGGCCACGGGGGCGGGCAGTATCTGTGTGTTGCCAATCCGGAACGGACCCGTTTGTTGCGCTGGAATCTGGCGACCGGACAGAAGAAGCAGATGATTGCTGACGGCCCGGGAGGTTCGTCGGTGTTTACCAACACGGGGACTCGTCGAATCGGCTACGGTGAGAATCGGACGTTGGAGCATTGGCAACTCAGCCCGGCCGGTGGAGTTTTGCCGCGCACCTTGGAAGACCCTCCCACCAGTCGACAGATCGAATTGCAGGCGGCTTGGGAATCGCCCGATAGCCGGTGGCTGGTGGTCAGCTTTCGGACGCCGGAAGACGAGGTCCTGGCCGGTTTGTGGGATCTCTCGTCGGGTCATCTCGCCCATCCCGATTTGTTGCCGATTGCCGCGCATCGCTTGCAGGCGGAGTTCAGTGCGGACAGTCAACGCTTGCTGCTGCGGTCCGATCTGCAGGTTCAGATTGTGGACCTCCCTGGCTGCAAGCTGTTATTACCCGATGAACGCTTCGAGGCGGCAGCGAACGGCTGGAGTCGGGACGGCCGCTGGTTTGCGGGACACGTTGCGGGGCGGACCCAGATCTACCGCGTCAATTCGTTGTTGACGGTCGCTCCGCAAGTCGTGGAGACGCCGGTTCCGAAAGAAATTTCCTTCCAGAACAACAGCGGCTGGCTGGCTCTGATGCTACCGCGTGGTCGAGTCGCATTTTACGAACAGTCGGCAAATCAGACCTTTAGTTTTCAAGACTCGGTGCATCCCCACGAGATCGATGCTCAGGGCTTCGGATATAGCCCCGATGGTCAGTGGTACGCTCTGGCCCACGAAGATGGAAGCGTTCGAGTCTGGAACATTCACACTCACCAGCCGTGGACCGGCATCCTGCGTCATCCGGGAGCAGTACGCTCGTTGTGTTGGAGCCCGGGTGGCGATCTGCTGGCCACCTGCACGCAAAACGGACTGGTGACCGTGTGGGATTTGTCTCCCCGGGCAAGTGGCCAGATTTTCTTCCATCCGGAAGCGGCCAATCTCCAAAGTGTCCGTTTCAGCCCGGACGGCAAGCGCGTCGCGGTCGCGGGTGACCGCGGCTTGCCGGTGATCTGGAACGTCGAGACAGGCGAAAGGATTGCCCAACCGCGCCGGGACGGAGTCTCGCAATTCGATCGCCTGGGCGGCAGCGGGCCGATGGTTGCGGGTTCCGCGCCGAGTGTCGTCAGTGAAGAACGGGTCTCGCGCCTGAATTGGACTCGTGACGGAGCCTGGCTGGTGTCGGTGTCGACGCCGAAGATGAATCCGGCCGAGCCGTCGGGCCCCCGTTTAAAGGTCGATGTCTGGGACTCGGAATATGGCTTACGGCAACCGTTTACTCCAGATTTTCATCCGCTCCATCCGGCTACGGTGGCGGAGGGACTGCGGCCCCTGCTGACTGCCGACAACCGGTTGCTGGTGCCTGAAGTGGGACGAGCCAGCCTGCTGGGCGCGGCGGGTTCGGAAACCTTGCGTCTGGCGATCTCCAAGCACAGCCATCCATTGCAGATTGAGATGTCACCCGACTCCAGTTTGGCGGCAGTCCTGGATTCGGACGGAGTGATCTCGCTGTTTGGGACGCAGTCGGAAACGGCGTTGCAGCGTCTGCAATTACCTCCGGGTCAGCAAGTTGCATCCCTGACTTTCCATCCTGCGGGGACGATGCTGGCGGTCGTGGGGCAACTGGGATTGCAGGTTTGGGATACCGCCTCGGGCAAGCTGCTGACTCCGTCATTTAATTCGGACATGGTTGCCTTGCGACAGGTGCGTTTCAGCCCGGATGGCCGGCATGTGGCGACCATCAGTGAAAATCATGTGTGCCAAATCCGCTCGACGAAGACCTGGAGCTGGCGTGGCGGCGGATTCCAGTTGGAAAGCCGCCCGGTGCTGGCAGAATTCAGCCCGCGGGACAACACCTTCGTTACGGCGACCGAAGCGGGGCTGATCCAAATCTGGGACTGGTCTCGAGGAGAACCATTGACGCCACCGCTGCGAAAGCCCTGCACTTTGACCGACGCTCAGCTGAGTGCCGATGGGCGCCGAATTGCGGTAGTGGGAGGGGATTGCCTGATAGTCTGGGATCTTCCCCAACCGAACTCGCTGCCCCCCGAAAAGATCGCCGCCTGGGCTCGAGAAGTCGCGCTGACCGACGTCAACACGGCGGACGGCACGCTGGCGCCGCTCCTTCCGAATCAGTTTCCCGACCACCAGTTTCAGAATTCTCAGCAATCCGAGAATGCCGTCGTCCTGGGCTGCGAGTCCCGGTGCCGATGGCATCTGCATCAAGCCAACCTCGCCCACCTGCTCCGGGACGATTCTGCCGAGGAATTTCACATCCAAAAGCTGAGTGAATTGCATCCAGATCATCCGCAGCTTCCGATTCTGCGATCGAGGCAGAGGCCGTAGGTCGTAGGTCGTATCGTGGGACGGGTCTCCTGGCCCGTCTGAGCCTGTAACCAGCCACGTAACACACCAATAGCTCCTTACGAGCTTCGCGCAGCGCCGACTTCCATCAATCAATACTGCTTCTTTTTTCCAAAAAACTCAGGAATCTGGGTGCCACTGGCTGTGCCAGTGCTTTGCCGGGCAACGAGTCGAAAGACCACGAGCACTGGCACAGCCAGTGGCACCCAAATTTTGGCCTTATTGAAGCGGGCGGACCTCGGTACTGAAATCAAACCGTGCGCTGCGCGACGTTCGCAAGGGCCGAATTTCTTCAGAGTTGAATGGTTGCAGGCTCGGACGGGCCTGGAGACCCGTCCCACGGCGAGTGCAGTCTCTGCATTCCAGCCACCCCGGCGATTTCCTGCTATACTTGCATATCCGACACTGAAATAATAAGAGATATCGCCAGTTTCACTTCGGCGACCACGTCTTGCTTGATCACAAGCTTAGTTTCTTTCGAGGAACTATGATCGTAACCCTCAGTGCTCCAGACTCGAACGATCCCCATCGGAAGCAGGCCAGCTATACCGAGCGGAAGATTGCTGATGACTTCTTTAAGCGTGGCGCCGAAGCGATGAAGAGGCAGGACTGGGACTACGTATGTCAGATGATTCGAACTGCGGTTGATCTGGTACCGGAAGTGTTGCTGTATCGTGGCGTTTTGCGGCGTGTGACAGAAAAGCGATACCGACACAACGGCACCGGTGCCGCAATGGCAAGTATGAAATTGAGGCCTACGAAAGCATCGATCAAAAAGTGCGGATTGCAGAGCGATTGGAAGTCAATCGCCAAGCTGTGCGAAGACGGCCTCGCCATAAACCCCTGGGATCAGGCACTGCACTCAGACTTGGGGAACGCGTTAAGATTAATGGGCTATGAGGAAGTGGCCGTCTGGTGTTTTCATCGGGCGGGAGAACTGGAATAATAACGGAAACCTAACGGCCCCGCCGGATGGTTCCCGCTTGATCGAACACCGGGTGAGTTTCTTCACAGAAAACTAAATTCCATAATGGGTAATGCTACGATGACCGGCGGCATGGGTGATGATCGCAAGAGTCAGATTGCGAAAGACTGTTTCAAACGTGGTACCGAAGCCATGATGAAGCAGAACTGGGAGTATTCGTGCCAGATGTTCAAGACGGCGGTCGAGCTGGTGCCCGACAACCTCGTCTATCGGCAATCCTTGCGCGGAGTGACCGAAAAGCGCTATAACAATAATCAGTCGGGCGCGGCGATGGCCGGCATGAAATTAATGACGACCAAGGCGACCATCAAGAAATGTCGCATGCAGAGCGACTGGAAGCAGATCGCCAAGTTGTCTGAGGACGGTCTCGCCATCAATCCCTGGGATCCCCAGTTGAACGCCGATCTGGGTGACGCGCTCACCAATCTCGGCTACATCGAACCCGCGGGGTATTGCTACGAACGGGCTGTGAAGGGAGATCCCAACAACAAGGACTACTTGCGTCCCCTGGCGAAGAACTACGAAGGCCGGAGCAAGTACGACGAGGCCATCGAGATCTACACGAAACTGCTGCGTCTGGACAATCTGGACGGCGAGGCCCGGTCGAAGATTACGTCACTCTCGGCCCAGAAGACCGTTCATCGGGGCGGCTATGAGAATGCCGATGACATTCGCCAGGTGCAGAAAGTCCTTGCGGACAAGATGAATAAGGACACGGCCGACGGGCCGGGGATGTCGGTCCAGGCGGATCTCGAACGAGCCGTCCGGAAGGATCCGAAAAACAAGGACAACTACCTCAAGCTGGCCGATTTTCTGCGTCGTGAAGGGAGCCTGGAGAAAACCGCCGAGGCTCTCGAAAAGGCGTTGGAAGTCTCGGGCGGCGAAATCAAGATTCGCGAACAATTGGAAGACGTGCAGCTCGATATCATGCGCCGGGCGGTGGGATTTGCTCGGGAAGAGGCCGTGGCAGATCCGGAGAACAAGTTCACCGAGCGGAAATACAAGGATGCCAAGCGTGAGTTGATGGAGCGCGAGATCGAAATCTACTCGTCGCGCATCGAACATTACCCGCAAGATATGACCTTGAAGTTCGACCTGGCCCTGCTTTATATGCGGGACAAGCGGCACCAACTGGCGATCCCCTTGCTGCAGAAATCACGCGGTGATGCGCGGCGTAAAGTGGATTCATTGATCAACTTGGGCAAATGCTTCATCTATGAGAAGCAGTACCCGCTGTCTCGCCGCCAATTCGAAACGGCGGTGCCGGAATGCAAGTCGGATGACAATCTAGACGTCTTCCTCGATCTGCATTACCACCTGGGACGTGTGTGCGAAGAGATGAAGGACAAGGATGCCGCGATTCGTAGCTACCAGACGGTGTTGGAGTACGATTACGACTACAAAGACAATCGCGAACGACTAGCCCGATTGGAAGGCGGCGGCGAGCCGGAGTAACGTCGCACAAACAGCGCTTAGGCGAGCGTCCGGCGTAAGCCGGATGGTTGTTAGCGACTGTCGGCGACAATTGACTCGACTTAAACCTAGTCGCGGGGAGCGTTCTCGTAGAAGAATTCGTCAGAAATCTTGCGTGCGTCCGTTGCGACGAGTATCAGCGACTCGAATGTGGTTTGCACTGGCCGAGCCAGTGGCGCCCGAATCAAGAGATATTGATTGATCTCGGTCGCTCGTTTGAGTGACGGTGATTGGTTGATCGGGCCCGTGTAACAACCATCCGGCTTACGCCGGACGCTCGCCTTGGTCAACGTGTTTCGTTGACAGTTACGGGCCCCGACTCCCGATCCCCTAGAACCGGATTCCGGTGCGGATCATCCAGCCGTCGTTGACGTTGAAGTCGGGGTGTTTTCCGGCGAAATCGACATGCCGGTCGAAGACATAACCCCCTTCGAGGAAGGACGAGACGAACCCATTGTCGGATCGCAATCCGATCAACGCCCGGTAGTCTCGGATTTCGACCTGGTCACCACTATTCAGCGTGGTCAGACCCACCTGGTAGGCTTCCACGTTGTATTCGGCCGAGCCGTACAGCCAGACGCCGCCGTAGCCCCAATCGCCCATGAAGACGCTGATGCGCGACTTCGGGAACAGAATGCGCAATTCCCATTGTTCATCGGGAGTCCACACTACACCAGCATAAGGAATGACGCGGTCGATCACGCGATCCCAATAGCCCACGCCGCCGACCAGCATTAAAGTGGGGTCCGGTTTGAAGAACAGCATGGCACGGCCGTCGAACATCCAGGCGCTGCTGTTGAGTTGCTTGTCAAAGTCGGTGGCGAGCCACGGCGTAAATCCTATCTGGAAGCCCCACGGACCGGGGCCCTGGGCTCCCAATTCAATGTCCGAGGCGAACCGGTAGGCATGTCCGGGAAGCGGAACCCCGTTCGGGCCGGACCAGCCGCGGGCATCAAATTCCGGCTTCCACGAAAAGATGGCTCCCGAGGGCATGTACCAGGAATTTCGCCACTGGTTGTTGGTTTCGATGACGCTGAAGTTGCCGCTGACTCCGTTGTTGTGGGTGGACGAGGGGAAGATGTAGCCCACTTCGTGATTGGCCACGGTACCCAGGCGGTAAGGTTGTGCTCCCAGGATGCCGTACTGGAAATCTCGCGAATACGGATCGTAGTACTCCAGGCCCGCGGGAGCCCCCGTGACAGCCAGAGGATCGTAGCCCGCACCTCCACCGAGGAATGGATCATACGGAACATTGGGCTGATACGGTGCACCTAACGCCGGACCGTTGACGATCCCCTGATTCGGATCGCCTTGGACGAACGTCTGGGCTTCTGACGACTGTGTCTGAGGAGCAGTATCGTAAGCGGGCGCGTCACCACTTTGGCCGCGAATGATATTGCGCTCTGCCTGTTGGATGCCAACACCCATCTGGATCCGCGTCGACTCGCGCTTGCGGCCTCCCAGGAACGGATATTCGGAAGCAATCCAATCGCTGACCGGACCCTCGCTGGTCACATCGGCCAATGCGGCCGAATAGCCCGACGAAGCGGGGATGGTCGTGGGCGAGGCCGCCGGTACTTCGGCGAAGCCAAGGCTGGCGGCGAGCAGGTAGATCAATGCTGTATTCACGGGAAGACCTGTTCTTGCGGGATCGGGAAACAGATCACAAGGAAAAGCAGATCGGAATGCGGGCTGTCGCGGGTGGCTCGCAGCCTGGGGGCTGACGGGTCACGGACGGACATAGAAGGCCGTAATTTCGACTTGCTCAACAACTTGGACGGAGGAAGTACTGACGGAAATCAAGACTGGCATGTGCGGACCGCTGGGACGGATCCAGGGACTTCTGGGTAAGCCCGGCGGGGATTCTCCACATGTCGGAAAACGCGTCAACTTCAGATTTCGGTCAAAGTTGCCGGTCGAGGGGGCTTTTGTAAAAAATACTACCATCGCGACAGCCGAAATCCGTGAAAATGGCGAGAACTGCGGGAGTTCGTTGCAAACAGTAGGCAAAGCAGGAACAATTTGAGGTATTGACCGTAATCAGCCGCTGGGTCCAGGGCGTGTTTGGTGCATCAGAAGACAGAGGATTTCACCACGGAGACACGGAGAGCACGGAGAATTCTCCAATCAGTTCTCCGTGCTCTCCGTGTCTCCGTGGTGAATCTGATCTCTAATTTACCAGCTATCGGATCCATCAGGCAGATTCTTGCCCGTTCCGATTGATATGCTTAGTTGTCAGTTTCAGTTAGACTTGCGTGATCAATTCGTCGTAATCAATGATACGATTTCCGAAGACGGGGCCGGCTGTGTGCCGGCTCTCCTCACCGCAGCCTACGCTTGGGAATGCCCGGTATGCAGAACCGCTCGATCGGCCCCTTTGAGCTTTTAGAGCAGCTCGGTGCCGGTGGCATGGGCGTCGTCTACCGCGCCAAGTACAACAAGACGGGCCAGGTCGTCGCCCTGAAAGTGCTGTCTCCCGGCCTCCAGGAAGACGAAAAGCTGATCGCCCGGTTCACGCGCGAACTCGAGATTCTCAAGAAGCTCAAGCACCCCAACATCGTCCAATGTTACGGCGGTGGCCGGCTGGGTTCTCAGCGGTTCTATGCCATGGAACTGGTGGAAGGGGGCTCGCTGTCGGAGATGCTCAAGAAGAAGGGTAAATTTGATTGGCAGCAGGTGATTGAGTACGGCCTCCAGATTTGTGCCGCCCTGGAGCACGCTCACGAAAACGGCGTCGTCCACCGCGATTTGAAGCCGCCTAATCTGATGCTCGATAAGTCCGGCAACATCAAGCTGGCCGACTTCGGCCTGGCGCGCATCAGCGACGCGACCGCCTTGACTGCCGCCGGCAAAACGCTGGGTACGTTTGCCTACATGGCTCCCGAACAAATCAGCGGCAGTTCCCCAATCACCGCCAAGACGGACCTGTATGCGTTCGGTGTCGTGTTGTACGAACTGGTGACTGGAAAAACTCCCTTCCAGAGCGAGACGACAGCCGAACTGTTGATGGCACATCTCACCAAGAAGCCGCCGCGCGTCTGCACTGAGGTCCTGGATTGCCCGATCTGGTTGGAGAAGGTGATTCTCAACCTGATGGAGAAAGAGCCCGATAAACGGCCGCGCGATGCGCTGGCCGTCGAGCAGGCCCTGCGCGAAGTGAACGAAAAGGTCGCCCACAACGTCAGCGTGGCCGAGCACGCCGTGACGGGTCAGCCGACGGGCATCGCGGTCTCCACGGTCGGCGAAACAGATGTCGCGAAGCTGTTGAAACGCAAGAAGAAAAAGAAGACGGACAATTCGCCGATCTATGAACGAACCTGGTTTCTGGCCTCCTGCCTCGTCGCGATCGTGGGACTGGTCACTTTCCTGATGTGGCCCAAGAGTGAGGAGCGGTTGTTTGCTCTCGCTCAACCGTTGATGAAGTCCGATAAGGTCGATGATCGGGAACGCGCGGAGACTGAATATCTCCACGAATTGATCCGGCGATTTCCCAACGGGAAGCATGTTGCCGAGGCCAAGCAGTTTGTCGAGGATGTCGAACTGGATCGTGTCGAAAAGCTACTGATGGTGAAGATCGAAAAGGGACGTGAGCTCAAGGATGAAATCGAGCGACACTTCAAAAAGGCCTACGACTTGGAACAGTTCGGGGATCGCGTGACCGCCCTCGAGAAATATAACAGTCTAGTCACCGTTTTTAGCACCCAGGAGAAAGCGACTCCGATTCGCAATCTGGCACGTCGCCGCGCTGCGCTCTTGCAGAAGGCGGGGAGTCAGTCCGCGGCCGAACGATTGCAGATTCTCAACAGCGCGCTGAAGAAAGCGGATCAGTTGGATTCGAATGGGCAACGTTTGGAGGCCGAGAACATCTGGGATAGTGTGAAATCTCTTTACAACGAGAACAAAGAGTTGGAACGCTTTGTCAATTATGCCAAGGCGCGCCGTAGCGGAAAATCGAGATCCGAAGCCGTTCAATTGCTCGAAGGCAATGTACCCGAAGAGGCGAATCCCGATCCTAACGCGAATCAACCGTCGCCACAGAACTGAGGCTGCCCGTGTCGTGGGACGGGTCTCCAGGCCCCTCCGTCCCTTTTGGTTCGAATTTTCGAACCGGGTGCCGCAATGTCCCGGACCCCGTGGCCGACGCTGCTAGCGTCGGCGTATTACCGACGCTAGCAGCGTCGGCCACGAGCGAGCTATCCGGGCCCTTACGGCACCCGGCTCACCTGGCTTCACTTGTTTTGTGACTGTGCTTCAATTATCAGCTCATTTCCGGAGTGACGGACGGGCCTGGAGACCCGTCCCACGATACGCCGTGCCGCTCACATACAAACCATTAGCAAAGCTCGCTCGTGCATATCGCCATCCTCGGACGTCCAGACAGTTGGTATGCGCGAGACCTCAGTCGCGCCATCACAGACCGCGGCCACGTGCCGAGCCTCGTCCCCTTCGAACGCCTGGCGACGAGTGTCAGTATGTCGCAACTGGCCCCAGTTTGTGGAACCAGCAATGGAACCGGCAGCGATCTGACCCAGTGTGATGCCGTCATCGTGCGGACGATGCCGCCGGGGTCCCTCGAACAAGTCGTCTTTCGGATGGACGCCCTCGTCCGCCTGCAAGACGCCGGGGTGGAAGTGTTGAATCCACCGAAGGCCGTCGAATGCGCGGTCGACAAGTATCTCACCACCGCCCGGCTGGCCGAGGCCGGATTGCCGGTCCCAGAAACGGTCGTGTGTGAAACGGCCTCCTATGCCATGGAAGTTTTCGAGGCCCTCGGCGGCGATGTGGTGATTAAGCCCATCTTCGGTTCCGAAGGCCGTGGCATCGTACGGGTGAGCGATCCGGATCTGGCTCTCCGCACCTTTCGCACGATCGAACGGACCCAGTCGATCCTCTATCTGCAGCGCTTCGTCGACCATCCGGGCTGCGATCTGCGAGTCATGGTGTTAGGCGGACGCATCCTCGGCGGAATGCAGCGTTGCTGTCCGGATGACTTTCGCGTGAATGTGTCCCGCAGCGGTCATGCCCGGCAGATTGCGCTGACTTCCGAGCAAGAAGAATGGGCCATCCGATCCGCAGCGGCTGTCGGGGCACCGCTGGCCGGCATCGATTTGCTAACCGATCGCGAAGGCCGGAGTTTTGTCATCGAGGTGAATGGTGTCCCCGGCTGGCAAGCGTTTCGCCGAGTGACAGGGTGCGATGTGGCAACCGAAGTCATCCAATACCTCGAACGCAATCGAGAAGCCACGAACCAAGAACTATGAACTAAGAACTCCCTCCTCACCGTTTCCTCCGCCGCAGAGATTGTTATGATAAATGTCCTTCTCTTTATCGATCAATCTGCTCTGGGGAGTTTTGGGCTGTGACCCGGGCGACATTGCTGGTCATTCAGGGGGTGGAACCGGGTCTTCGGATCGAAGTCGGTGATGCTCCTGTGGGGTTGGGGCGAGGTCCCCAAAATGAGGTTCGGTTACTCGATACCGAAGCCTCCCGCACCCACGCGCGAATTCAACTCCGCGAAGGTCACTTTACGCTCACCGATCTGGGCAGTTCGAACGGCACGTTTGTGAATGGCCGGGCCATTCGGATTCACCTGCTGCTGGATGGCGATCAAATTCAGATCGGCCGCAGCGTGTTGCTGTTCGCGATGGTCCGTGAAGCGGCGCCCGCGGCGGATGTCTCGCACAACGTCATGCTGATGGGGCAGCATGATCCCAATGATCAATCCAATATTATTGGCGAAGGAGTCGCCCCCGATGGCAGCGAACTGCACATCAAAGGCCCGGTCACCCAGCAACAGGCATTGGCCCAGACGCTCGCCAATTTGCAGGTGTTGTATCGCATTTCGGAAGAAGCGGTGCGGCCGGCGATTCCCATTTCGGAAATGCTGCAGCGGATTCTCGATCTGACACTGCAGGCGATGGGGGCCGATCGTGGTTGCATGATGCTCCGCGATCCTCTGACCGGTGAAATGCTGCCGCGGGTCTTCAGTCCAACACGCGGGACCGAAGGCGTCCAGCCGATGCCCGTCTCGCGCACCATTGTCGAATACGTCCTGCGAAATCGACAGGGTGTGCGGACGTCTGACGCAAAGACCGACAGTCGCTTCTCACCCGGTCAAAGCATTCTGCAGGGTGGCATCCGGGAAGCGATCTGCGTTCCGATGCAGGGGCGTTACGAACTGACTGGCGTCATCTACGTCGATATCACGACGGCTCCCGAGCAAGTCATTCTGCAGGGAGGCGTCAATCATCGCTTCAATGAAGACTTGCTGCGTCTGATGGTGGCCATCGGACGTCAAGCGGCCCTGGCCGTGGAAGATCAACGCTATCAGCAGGCCCTGGTGAAGGCCGAACGGTTGGGAGCGATGGGCCAGACCATCGCCACCCTCAGCCATCACATCAAAAACATTCTGCAGGGAGTCCGCGGTGGCAGCTACTTGATCGATATGGGCCTGCGAGACCACAACGAAGACGTGGTTCGCAAAGGTTGGCACATCGTCGAGAAGAATCAGAACAAGATCTACAACCTCGTGATGGACATGTTGACCTTCAGCAAGGAGCGTCAACCGGTTCCCCAGTTGGCATCGGTCAACGAGACGGTTGAGGAGATTCTCGAGTTGATGCAGGCGCGAGCCGACGAAAATCCGACCGTGCTGGAAAGCCGACTCGACGAGGATATGCCCGAGACGATGTTCGACACCGAAGGCTTGAATCGAGCGGTCCTGAACATCGTGGCCAATGCGCTGGATGCGGTGGAAGGTCAGGCGGGTGCGAAAGTCACTGTCGAAACAGGTCACGACCCCATTGCCAAACTGGTGTATGTGATCGTCACCGACAACGGTCCGGGGATTCCGCCCGCTCAACTCCCCAAGCTGTTCAACATTTTTGAATCGACCAAAGGTTCCCGTGGCACGGGACTCGGTCTGGCAGTCAGTCAGAAGATCTTGCGCGAACACGGGGGCGAAATCACCGTGATCAGCGAACCCGGCCAGGGAGCGCAGTTCACGCTGGAGTGGCCGCTGTTGGAAGATGAACGGCCGGTGGATCCGCCGACGATGTCCTGACTGGGGGAATGACGACGGTACACGAAATAAGGGCGCGCAGCGACAGTTTCTCCCCTCGCCCTGGTACCCCGGGGAGAGGGGTCGGGGG
>JAKFVC010000012.1 GCA_021732415.1 Planctomycetaceae bacterium | reverse complement strand
CCGCCGAGCCTAAGGCGACCGCAGGTCGGCGTCCGCCGGAGGCTTTTTCAACAATGATGCCTCCGGCGGTCGCCGAGCTCAAGCTCGTGTTAGGCTCGGCGGGAGCCTCGCCCTCCCGAAAACTAGCTTTCGAACACACAGTTCAGCAAGACTGCGCCTGCGGAGGTCGCGCCGCTTCGTCCAGCAGCTCTTTCAAACGAGCGACATCCACGGGCTTCACCAGATGGTGGTCAAAGCCAGCCTCTTTCGTCCGCTGCCGGTCTTCGGCCTGGCCCCAGCCGGTTAAGGCGATGATGTCCATATTGGCCCCCCACTCCTGTTCGCGAATCTTGCGGCAGACGTCATAGCCGTTCAACTTCGGCATGCCGAGATCGAGCAGGATCACATTGGGGAGATATTCCTGGGCCTTTTCAATGGCTTCCAGTCCGTCATGAGCGGTACGTACATCGTTGCCCATGATCTTCAGCATCATGGCGAGGGTCTGTGCGGAATCTTTATTGTCATCCACAACGAGAACCCGTTGACGATTCTCTGCAGCGGTTGTTTTGTCTTCATTGGTAGTCACAGGATGTTCTCCTTGTTGCGGCCCCGCGATCGGCAGTCGGACGGTAAACGTGCTGCCCTGGTCCTGACCTTCACTCTGGACGTCAACCGTCCCGTCATGCATTTCCACAAGGCGTTTGACAATCGTCAGGCCCACGCCGAGGCCTCCCTGGATCTTTTCCAGAGACTGGTCTACTTGCACAAACATTTCGAAAATCGTCGCTTGCAAATGAGCTGGAATTCCGATCCCGTTGTCGGCCACCGAAATGACCACGTACCCATTATCTCGCTCGACCCTCAGCCGGATTTTGCCCCCTAGCTTGGTAAACTTGGCGGCGTTGTTCAGCAAATTGCTGAAGGCCTGCGATAAGCGTGTGGTATCTCCGTAAACCAGGACGGGATCGGGCTGCAATTCAATCTTCAGCTCGTGCCCAGCTTGTTCGATAAGAGGCCGACTGGTCTCGGCCGCATTCAGGACTGCGATTTTGAGATCCATGATCTCGCGTCGCAACTCAATCTTGCCGCGACTGATCCGGCTGACGTCCAGCAGATCATCGATTAGCCGAATCATCTGCTGCAATTGTCGGTCCATCATTTCGCGGGTTTGGGTGAGAACCTCGCGATCGTCCTTGGCCAGCCGCAGAATCTGCAGGCCGTTGCGGAGCGGCGCCAGGGGATTTCTGAGTTCGTGTGCCAGGGTGGCGAGGAACTCGTCCTTACGACGATCGGCCTCTCTGAGAATGTCCTCGAAGTGCTTGCGATCGGTGATGTCGATTGCCGACCCGATATAGCCCATGAACCGTCCATCGGCAGCGAACCGCGGGGCCAATGCCGCCAGTGCCCAACGGTATTCGCCATCACTGCGGCGAACGCGAAATTCCAAATCGCAAGGTTCGCTACGATTGCTGGCTGCCTGGAAATTGGCACGGGCCGCAGCGCGATCATCAGGATGAACGGAATCGAGCCATCCCCATCCGATGCCTTGTGTGGTTTTCGTTCCCGTAAATTCATACCAGGATTTGCTGAGGAACGAGCAACTGCCGTCCGGCTCGGTCATGCCCACCATCATCGGTGCATTATCGGCCATCAGGCGGAAACGCTCTTCACTCTCACGCAACGTGTGACTGGCTTCCTGCCGCAGTTTGGACAGCGCCAATGTCCCGTCGATGCGGGCCAGTAATTCGCGAGCACTGAAGGGCTTGATCAGATAGTCGTCCGCTCCCGCCTCCAGGCCTTCCACGCGTGCTTCTTCCCCCGCCCGGGCCGATAACAGAACGACTGGCACCGCAGCCGTTCGCGGCTCGGCCCGCAGTGCTTTCAGCAAACCGATGCCATCCAGTTTCGGCATCATGATGTCGGTCAGGACGAGATCGGGTACGTGCGTTAATGCCGCCTGCAGTGCCTGTTCGCCATCCACCACGGCAATCACATCATAAGACGGCGCCAACATCCGGCGGACGTACTCGCGCATGTCGGCATTGTCATCGGCCAGAATGATGTAAGATTTGGTCGCTTTCGGCGCCGGTGCCGTCAGGTGCGTTGAATCGGCGGAGTCCTGCGTCTGAGGATGCTTGTCTGCCGCTTCGTCTTCCGGGGAATGATTTTCGGCGGGCAACCAGGCCCACATCTCGTTGAGAAAGCCACTGGCACCAAGAGACATCAATCCAGTCTCGGCGGCACTGTTGATCTGGCCGGGGGGCAGGTGCTCGCGTCCCATGGGGATGCTCACGCGGAACGTGCTGCCCTGCCCATATTCACTTTCAACAGTGACTGAGCCACCGATGAGCTTCGCCAGTTCCTGAACCAGCGCCAGGCCGATTCCGGTCCCCTCGTGGGTTCGTCCTTGAGCCCCTTCGATGCGATGAAAGCGATTGAAGAGCTTGGGCAAGTCTTCGCGTCTGATCCCTGTGCCCGTGTCCTGAACCGCAAATTCCACGGTGCGGCCTATTTGTCGCAGCGTGACCGTAATCTCCCCCTGTAACGTATACTTGTACGCATTCGAAAGGAGATTCAGAACGATCTTCTCCCACATCTCGCGATCGACGTACACCGGCTCCGGCAAGGTGGGACAATCGATGACCAGCTTGAGCCCCGCCTTTTCGACTGCCGAGCGGAAGATGCTGGAGAGATCAATCGTCAACGCTGCCAGATCGACGGGCTCGTAGGTGGCCTTGACACGGCCGGCTTCGATGCGGGAGAAATCGAGCAGCGCATTGACCAGCTTCAACAGCCGTTGTCCATTGCGATGGATGACTGCAACCAGCTCCTGATCTTCGACAGACAGTTTGTTCTTGGGCCTGCGGAGCAGATCTTCCAACGGCCCCAACATCAAGGTGAGCGGTGTGCGAAACTCGTGGCTGACATTGGAAAAGAACGTCGTTTTGGCACGATCCAATTCGGCGAGAACTTCCGCCCGCCGGCGTTCCGCCTCATATGCCTGAGCGTTGGCGATACTGGCCGAGATTTGTGAGGCGACGAGATCAATGAAGGCTCGATAGGTGTCATCAAACAAGCGGAAGGGGTTCAGCCCTACGACGAGAACACCTGACTTTCCATGCAGCCCGGAAGGCGCAATCGGCACGGCAACGGCTTGCGTCGGTTTCTTTTGCCAGACAGTGGTGGGCAGGCAACTCTCAATGGATGAGAGATCGGCAATGATCCGAGTCTGATTCTTCGCGAGAACCTCGGCGAACGGCCACTCCTTCTGCAGGCCTGCCGAGACCGACTTGGGAATCCGAGATAGATCCTGAGTGATACCTGAGGTGCCGCCGAGAACAAAGCAGTTCTGGTAGGGATCAAACAAATAGATCAAGGCAAACGGGATGTCCCGCAGGTTGGATTCCAACGCGAAGGTGCAGCGGGCACATGCGTCGTCGAAGGTCCGGGCATCGACCGTTTGCGTGGCGAGTTCGCGCAACAGGGCAAGTTGGCGTTCGCCGATAATCCGGCGCGTGTCATCGGTGTTGGCACAAATGATCCCGCCGGGTGTCCCTTCGTCGTCGGGGACGGGGCTATAGGAGAAGGTGTAGTAGGTCTCCTCCGGGTAACCGTTGCGTTCCATAATGAGCAGCAACGATTCGTCGTAGGTCCCTTCATTCGTCCGCAACGTCGAGTCGGCACGTGGTTCCACCTGGTCCCAGATTTCGTGCCACACTTGGTGTGCGGGCTGACCTAAGGCGGCCGGGTGCTTACCGCCGACAATGGATTTGTAGGCATCATTGTACAGATTGATCAGCTCCGGCCCCCACCAGACGAACATCGGTTGCCGACAGGTCAGCATAATGCGAACCGCTGTCTTCAGGCTCTGCGGCCAGAACTCGGGGGGACCGAGAGGCGTCCGCGTCCAGTCCAGAGCGCGCATGCGGCCACCCATTTCTCCACCACCATGGAGAAACGATGCCTGCGTCGGTTGTGCAGCAATCTGGATATTGGTCGACGTCATCCGAACGGCCCGTGGGTAACTTCCTAGCTCTTCACCTTCACTGCCAGCAAACAGCAGTCTCAATTTGGAATCGAATGTCTTGATTTCCCTCGCTATGAGCAAGCGATCGGGAACTGACTGCTGACCGTACAGACATACGAACCACTGACCGCTGAGCGACCAGGATTTTCTCCTCAAAAGGTTGATTGCCGGCCTCGCGGCTGCAAAAACGGTGATTTATGTGGACACAATACAAAAATCGTTCCGGGCGACGGGGATTTCGCGTGATATCGCGAAATTCTTCCGAGAAATGCGTACATCCTGGAAGGCACTTACGGATCGACCGCAAATACGGGCGGAAACAGGCGCTTTTCAATGGATAATTGACAATGAACACGTGACAACTGCCGAGCGACAATTATCCATTGTCAATTGTCCATTATCTATAGGCTGGGAGGGACGCTAGGAGTTCCTGCAGCTTGCTGACGCTGACGGGCTTCACCAGATGATAATCAAAGCCGGCTTCCTTGGTCCGTTGACGGTCTTGTTCCTCGCCATAACCGGTGATGGCCACCAGCGGCAATGATTCCAGTCCGGGCTCGCGGCGGAGCATGCGGGCAAATTCATAGCCGTCGATATTGGGCATCGAAATATCGGATATGATGAGATCGGGCCGTTCACTGCGCGCCAGTTGCATCGCGGTCGCAGCACTATCGGCGATCTGCACCTGCTGGCCCATCGCCTCCAGCAATTTACCAAGAATGTAAGCGGCAGCCCGCGTATCATCCACAACCAACACGCGACGTGGCGAGATGGGCCGCACTTCAGCGGGTGTGATGGGTATTGAACTCGCCTCCGATTCCTCGACGGGCCTGGTCGAGAGCGGGAGGCGCACCAGGAACTCGCTGCCCAACCCCAGGCCGGGACTGCGCGCCTCGATCTGCCCGGCGTGCATCTCGACCAGCCGTTTGGCGAGAGTCAGACCAATCCCCAAGCCCCCTTGAGCACGTCTCCGCGTGCGGTCAACCTGGGCGAACATGTCGAAAATGCGATGCAGCATATCCGCCGGAATTCCTAATCCGGAATCGCGCACCGAGACCACCGCGTGTGGCCCTTCGCGCCGCGCGCTGACCCAGATCTTGCCACCTTCGGGCGTGTATTTCGCCGCATTATTAATCAGGTTGGCGAAGACCTGTGCCAGCCGGCAGGCATCGGCGTCCAGGATCAGCGGTTCGGATGGCAGCGACACATTAAGCTGATGCAGACAGCCATCAATGACAGGTCGACTGATCTCGACTGCACTGGCGAGTACCGTCGACAAAGCGACCGGTTCCTGCCGCAAATCAATGTTGCCGCGGGTAATGCGTGAGACTTCCAGCAGATCGTCGACCAGTCGCACCATGTGCGTAACCTGACGTTCCATGATCTCGCGCACTCCCACCACGGTGGGGCTAAGATCTTTCGACATGGCCAGGATCTGCAGCGAATTGCTGAGCGGTGCCAGGGGGTTTCGTAATTCGTGAGCCAGAGTCGCCAGGAATTCGTCCTTCCGCTGGTCCGCAAGCCGAAGTTCCGCGTACAGCCTGGCGTTCTCAATGAAGTCAACCGCCTGTCTCGCACACAGATTGCACAGGTGGATTTCGCGGTCGTTCGGGCGATGCTTCTGTTTGAAATGAGTCGACAACACGCCGATCAGCTTGCCCGAACGTGTAATCAGAGGCGTGCTGTGAATGGCCTTAATCCCCGCAGCGCGCGCGCTGTCGCGATAGGGCTCGAATGCCGGGTCTGTGTCGATATCCTCGATAATAATTCGGCGATGTTCCTGGAAACACATCCCGCAGGCACCGCTGCCGGAAGCGACGAATTCGATCCCTTTCAAGTAGCCCTCGTCGAAACCTACGCTGGCCCCCACTCGCAACCCGTCCAGGGCGGGATCACTGAGAGACAGCAATCCCATGTCGGACCCTTCCACGGTCGTCGCCACCCCGAGAATCTCGTCGAGCAGCGGATGGAACTCGAGCGTCGTGGCCAGCCGGATGCTCATTTCGTGCAGCCGGCGCAAATCGGCTAACTGCGAGGCCAATTCGTCTTTCAGCGTGATCTGTGCTTTATCGGCCCGCTTGCGTTCGGTGATATCACGAGCGATTTTCGAGGCCCCGATAATCTGTCCGAGGTGGTTTAAGATTGGCGACACCGTCAGCGAAATATCGATCTGTTGCCCGTCTTTTCGGACTCGCTGAGTTTCGAGATTCTCCACGCGTTCGCCGTCACGCACGCGGTTCAGAATGGATCGTTCTTCGTCCATCCGATCGGGGGGAATGATCAACAGGAGGGTGGCACCAATGGCTTCCTCCGCGGTATAGCCGTACAAGCGCTCGGCGCCCGCATTCCACGAGGCAATCCGGCCATCCAGCGACGTGCCGATAATCGCGTCGGCTGACGATTCGACAATCGCGGCCAACTGGGACTGTGCTTGCTCAGCCCGCTTGCGATCGCTGATGTCGATCAGAATGTTCATGGCAGACGCGACCTTGCCGAACTCGTCGCGCAAAGGATTCACATGAGCCAGGACCGTGACGCGGGTCCCATCGGGCCGTTCCAGGATGACCTCGTGCCCGTTGAATTGATTGCCGGTTTGCAGGGCGAGTGCCATGCAACATTGACTGTGAGAGATCGGCATCCCGTCAGTCGCAAATTGCTTGAATGAACCACAGAAGCGATCCGCGGGGTCATTGAGTTTGGGAGTCCGCCCCCAGAGTTGCCGGGCATGCTCATTGAAGTACGTAATCAAGCCTTCGGTATCACACATGTAAGCAGCGACGGGCAACACTTCCAGCAACTGCGCAAGCCGGGCTTCACCACCCTCCACCCGCGGCCATTGAAACTGATTCGGCTGTTCCAGTAGAGCGTCGTTATGCATCGCTTCCTCCGCCAGGCAGTACGCATCAACTCAGGTCGCGAGTCTCAGGCGGGAGCCGGCGTCGTGATTGTATCAAACTCGGAATCGAGGACGCGATAACAATTGCCAATTTGGACGGTCCACACCGAAATCTTTCCGAGTCGTAAAGGATTTTGCTCATTGCGGGATCGACCTCCATCCGGCGGATTAGCAGGCAGGTTGGTCGCCTGACGATCAGAAAGCACAGCGAACGACGCAATTCCCGGGGTCATAGCTCCGGCATCGTAAATGCAGTGAACATCCTTGAATACCATTTTGGTCACAGAGTACTCGTGCCCAATTCAAAGGAGTCTACGATGCAGGAATCATTTTGGGGTAAGGACCATTTTTCTCGCACTTTCCCGGAGTTGAACGAAGACGTGGCCGTCGATGTGGTCGTCGTGGGAGCGGGGATCACCGGCATCACGGCTGCCTATTTGATCAAGCAAACCGGACTGACGGTCGCTTTGGTAGAAAAAGGCAACTGGGGCAGCGGCGAAACGTATTGCACGACAGCACATCTCTCCTATGTCAGCGACATGCGCCTGACTGATCTGGTCGCGACATATGGCCGTGATCATGCACAGGCCGCCTGGCATGCCGGCGATGCGGCGATCTTACAGATCGATGAGATCATTCGCCGTGAATCCATTGAGTGTGATTTTCAATGGGTGCCCGGATATCTCCATGCGGCGAGCAATTTTGATGCGAGAGAAATGTCTGCATTGAGAGTCGAGGCCAGTCTGGCGGATGAACTCGGCTTCTCAGCCAGTTTTCAGGAACTGGTCCCATTGATGAACCGGCCCGGGGTCCGATTCGCCGATCAGGCCCAGTTTCATCCGCTCAAGTACCTCGCGAAGCTCGTCCAGCAGATTCCCGGCGAGGGGAGCTACGTCTTCGAACAGACCGAAGTTCATGCAGTCAGCGACGCCAAAGTGGTCAAGGCAGGCAAGCACGAGATTCGTTGCGGTTACGTCGTCGTCGCGACGCACGTCCCGATTTCGGGGAAGACTGGCTTCTTAAAATCCAGCGTGCTGCAGACCAAGCTGGCGGGATACAACAGTTATGTACTGGGAGCGCGGCTGCCATCCGATACGGCACCCGCCGCGTTGTTTTGGGATACCGCGAACCCCTACAACTACATGCGAGTCGCCTCGGCCGAGCAATCCGACTATGTGATTTTCGGAGGTGCCGACCACAAAACTGGCCAGAATGACGATACCAACCAGCCCTTCCAGCAATTGGAGCAATCCCTGCGTGAGATCTGGCCCGACGCACTCATCGAAGACCGCTGGTCGGGTCAGGTCATCGAGACCCACGACGGATTGCCATACATTGGTGAGATCGATCAGGGCCAGTTTGTAGCGACCGGCTTCGCGGGGAACGGGATGACTTTCGGCACCTTGGGGGCCATGATGGCCCGCGACGCTGTCACGCAGATCGCCAATCCCTGGAAAGAATTGTTCAATCCACATCGAACGACGATGTCGAAAGCCTGGAATTACATCAAGGAAGGGGTCGATTACCCTTACTACATGACACGAGATCGCTTGATGTCCGCGCAGGAACGCTCACCGGAATCCCTGCACCCGGGAGAAGGGGGAATTCTCAAGTACAACGGCCAAAAAGTCGCTGCCTTCCGGGATGAATCTGGCGCGTTATCGATGTTGTCCCCCGTCTGCCCCCATATGGGTTGCCTGGTCCATTGGAACGCCGCCGAAACAACCTGGGACTGTCCCTGCCACGGCTCGCGATTCAAGTGCACAGGCGAAGTCCACGCCGGCCCAGCCCAATCGCCACTCAAGGAATTGGATACCTCGGCAGCAACCAGGCCGCATTCGTGATTTCGAGTCGATGGGAGGGTGAGGGCCCCAGAGGGTACCCTGCCGAACCGCATAGTCTGGCGACTACCGTTAGACGCTTGCGGTTCGGCGGGGTACCCTCTGGGTCCCTCACCCTCCCATGACGTCGAATAACGCTTCACGCCCCTCTCGGCTTGCATCATCAACTCAATTCGCTTTCAATCAAGTGAAAGCAGCCGAGTCGAGATGCGTATTTCCCCCCGGCTGCCGCGACGTCCAGTGCTCTGGCCGAAGGGTGACCCCGGTGGATCTGCAGACCGAATACTTAAAAGCTCTCACGCGACGACACTTCTTCGGCCACCTGGGTTCCGGAATCGGTGCGGTCGCCTTATCGGCGATGCTGGCCCAGGACGGCCGCGGCGCCGATAAGACTCCAGCCGTCCGCGATCCTCTGGCGGCTCGACCTCCGCACTTTGCGGCCAAGGCCAAGCACGTCATTTATCTGCACATGGCGGGTTCGCCGACCCAGCTCGACTTGTTCGATTACAAGCCGACACTCGTCAAATACAACGGTCAAAAATGTCCCGATGAGTTGCTGAAAGGGAAGCGGTTCGCATTCATCAAGGGTGTTCCGAACATGCTTGGCACCCCGTTCAAGTTCGCGCAACACGGGCAAGGCGGGACGTGGCTGAGCGAGGTCTGGAAGCATCTGCCAGAAGTCATCGATGACATCGCCGTCATCAAAACCCTGAACACCGAGCAATTCAACCACGCCCCCGCGCAGTTGTTTCTGCAGACGGGATCGGCCCAGCTGGGCAGCGCGTCGATGGGGGCGTGGACCACGTACGGGCTGGGCTCGGAAAGTCAGGAGTTGCCTGGCTTCGTGGTCCTCACGAGCGGCGGCAAGACACCCGACGCCGGCACCAGCGTATGGGGTGGTGGATTTTTGCCGTCAATCTACCAAGGGGTGCAGTGTCGCTCGCCTGGCGACCCGGTGCTCTATCTTTCCAATCCGCAGGGTCTCGACCGAACCGGGAGACGCGAAACGCTGGATGCCTTGAAGACGTTGAACGAATTCCAGGCGGAAGCAATCGGAGATCCCGAGACCATCACGCGGATTGCTCAGTACGAGCTGGCATTCCGGATGCAGGTCTCGGTGCCTGAGGTCATGGATATCTCGAAGGAACCCAAACACATTCTGGAGATGTACGGAGCCCAGCCGGGCTTCGTTCCGGAATCCGATTCCGCCGACGACCCACGCGTGGCCTACAAGGGTACCGACGCCGCCTTCGCCAACAATTGCCTGCTGGCTCGACGCTTAATCGAGAAGGGTGTGCGGTTCGTTCAATTGTACGATTGGGGCTGGGACCACCACGGAGTCAGCCCGGGCGAACACATCCCGACCATCCTGCCGATCAAGGTCCAACAGATCGATCGCGCCCTGACGGCCCTCATCAAGGACCTGAAACAACGCGGCCTGTTTGAGGAAACGCTGATCGTCTGGGGCGGCGAATTCGGCCGGACTCCGATGCAGCAGAACAACGCACCGAACCAGCCTTATATCGGCCGCGATCACCATCCGTACTGCTACTCAATCATGATGGCAGGTGGTGGCATCAAGGGAGGCCAGAGCTACGGCGAGACCGACGACATCGGCTATTACATCACCGAGAATCCCATGTCAGTCCGCGACCTGCAGGCCACCATCCTGCACTTGCTGGGGCTGGATGCGTGGAAGTTGAACTATCCATTCCAGGGGCTGGAACAAAGATTGATCGGCCCCGAAGGGAAGGCTGAAGTTCACAAGAAGCTACTAGCATGATGGCAAATGCAGAGCAATTAGAAGTCCCTCCGCCGCCGACAGTCCTGGCACGTGCTTCCCAAGTCGTTCGCTGGACCGTCTATGCCCATGTGGTGGCAGTTGCCGTATACCTAATGTTGTCCTTGGCCGATCGAGGATTGCTGATTAACGTCGGATTCTCTCGCCAAGCCTTCAGTTATCTGGAGTTGCTGGCATTGCCGGCACTGATTGCATGGCCGTTGTGTCCAGCGGTGATTGTCATCGCCTGGGCCCAAGGGTTCGTTCCTAAGCGTTCCGCTACGATGGCCATCATCGCGGAATTTTTGCTGTCCATCACACAGATGTACGCACTTTTGCCAGCGGTCAGTTGAGAATCGAAACACCGACCTACTTTTCGATTCATCAGCCGCTGGGCGCTGGCCCACGGTTCAGAACCAGACGCTATCGCGTTCCGGCTGATGGGAGGGCAAGACGATCACCGCGTCTCACCCTCTCATCGGTAGTACCGGTCGGCTGATGATTAAGTCAGCTTCTCAAACGCCGCACGGACGTTCTTCAAGCAGACTTCCAAATCCGCGATCGGATTCTTGGGATTCTCTTCATATTCCAGCGACAGTCCGTGCTTGTAATCCTGCGCCTTGAGGGCCTTCAGGCAGCCGAGAATATCCAGATCGCCTTCGCCGGCAATGGTGAAGATCTTGGCTTCTTTGACGTCCTTCAAATGCACGCCGAACACGCGGCCCTTCAGCTTCTCGATCGCCTCGACAGGACTTTCCTTGCTGCGCAGATAGTGCCCGGTATCGACACAGGCTCCAATCCGAGCATGCCGCCCCTTGACGATCTGCACGACGTCATCAATCTTGTCGTAAGTCGCGCCGGGTCCGTGGTTGTGGATGGCAATATTGATCCCGTATTCCTCAACCAGTTTGTCGAGCAGATCGAACGTCGCCTTGTCCTTGTTCGGATTGGCACTCAACGTTTCGAGACCGATCGCCTTGGCATAGTCAAACTGCTGCCGGGCTTTCGTTTCGTTCGCATCGAAACCCAGCACACCATAAGCCAACATCTTGACGCCCGCTCCTTCGAGCAACTTCTTCTGATCGGCAATCGTCCCCGGGACGGTCGTCATCGGGATGTGACCCGGGAAGGCCTCCCAGAAATGCAGACCCAACGCCTTGGTCGCTTCCAGAGCTTGCTCGACCTTGAAGCCGCGCAGGGTGTAGCTTTGCAGACCCATCTTGAACCCGTGATAGGGATCGGCCTCAGCAGCAAAGAGATTGGTCGACATCCCCAAGCCGAGTGCCGCAGCACCGACTGATCCAGCTCGCAAGAATTCACGGCGAGTAAAACCCTGACCTCGAACTTCTGCCATGTTGTGCCTCATTGAATAATGACCATCCTGTCTGGAGAAGGCGGCGCGCCCGCGACAGGGACTGGTCGAATCGTCGTGATGTGATGGCGCCGAGTCGCCATTGTACCCGGCGGCACAATTAAGTCACCACTGGCGGGAAATGCGGCGCGAACGGTCTGTCGCATAAGTCCCATTGGTCCCATCCGTCCCATAAGTCCCATGCATCTGTGATGGGACCAATGGGACTTATGAGACGGATGGGACTTATGGGATTGGTCATCAATACTTGTTCCGACGATTGTCTCGGAAAGCGAAGTGTGATACGGTTCTCTCTGCGCGATTGCAAAAATCGCGATCGTAATGTCAGACATGACCGCCCGTTGTTGAAAAACTTCCTGCCTAGAGGATCCCGCCACGATGTCTGAAGCCCGTCCTTCCGGGGCCCCGTCCCTGACGTCCGTGCAATGGCTGATCTGCGTCATTGCTGCCATTGGCTTTGCCTTCGATATCTACGAGCTCCTGATGCTGCCGCTGATCGCGCGCTTTGCCATCGAAGAACTCACCGGATTGAAACCGGGAACGCCTCAATTTCAAGATTGGGCGGCATGGCTGTTCTTCGCCCCAGCGTTCGCGGGTGGGCTAGTCGGCTTGGTGGGGGGATATCTCACTGACCGAATGGGGCGACGTTTTGTGCTGACTTGGAGCATTCTCCTCTACGCGTTTTCTGCATTTGCTGCAGGATATTCAACCAGCATCTGGATGCTGCTCATCTTCCGCACTCTGACTTTCGTCGGCGTCTGCATCGAATTCGTAGCCGCAGTCGCGTGGCTCGCCGAGCTATTCCCAGATCCCGTGCAGCGCGAAAAAGTGCTGGGCTATACGCAGGCGTTTTCGTCAATAGGTGGCATTCTGGTGGCGTTGGTGGCCACGTTGGCCCTCGAATATGCCAAGGATTTGCCGGCAGTAATGATTCCGGGATTCCTGACTGGATTACTGGGGCAAGTCGATCCAGCACACCAGCATCAGGCCTGGCGCTATACGTTGATGTCGGGACTGATCCCGGCAATTCCCTTGATTCTGATTCGTCCGTTTCTGCCGGAAAGTCCCGTTTGGGCTCAGAAGCGAGCAGCCGGAACTTTGCGTCGACCCAGCTTTGCCGAGTTGTTCTCGCCGCAACTGCGCCGTACTACCATTGTCACGACGATCATGTTTGCCTGCAGCTATGGAGCGGCCTTTGGAGCCATTCAGCAATTGCAGTTGATTGTTCCTGGGTTGAAAGACGTGAAGGTGCTGACTGCCGGCAAGCCGGTGCCAAAACAGAAGGAAATCGAAGGGAAAACGACCACCGATTACACCAAGGCCCAGGAGGTGGGCGGTCTCGCTGGGCGTTTCGCCTTGGCCTGGCTGGCAGTTCTCATCGTCAGCCGCCGGAAGCTGCTTCGTGTCTTTCAGATCCCGGGGTTGATTCTGATGCCCCTGATCTTCTTGGCTTTTGCCCGGGGGGATAACTACACCTTCTTCTCGTTCGACATGAGTTGGTCCAAGGTGTTCCACGAAGTGAAGCTATCATACTTGGGAATTCTGATTTTCCTCGCCGGCTTCTTTACGGTGGCTCAATTCAGTTTTTGGGGCAACTATCTTCCGCGCGTCTATCCGGTACACCTGCGTGGTACAGGTGAGAGTTTCGCAGCCAATGTCGGCGGCCGAATAATTGGGACGTCATTTGCCTATATCGCGGTCAAGCTGGCCGTGACTGATATACCAGGATTCGCCCCCACAAAAATGGCCTATGTCGCTACAGGAATCGCGTTCTTTACTTACCTGGTTGGCAGTATCGCCTGCTTCTGGCTGCCAGAGCCGAAAGAAGGCGAATTCGGGGACGACTAAAGGTAGGGGCAAGAGAAAACGATGTAGCCACGTTCGCCAGAACATGGGCATTCACGGTGGATGCCCACGCTCCGGCGAGCGTGGCTACAATATGTTCGCAGCTCTACTTTGTTGCGTGATGCTAATTCAGCTCAACCGCTACCCACGGGCAAAGGCGGCCGCGGCCCTCAGGTCGAGGAACAGTTCTTCCTGCATGCGTTGACGTGCGTCGGCATCGGGAGTTCGAAGAATCGATGAGGGGTGCCAGGTCGAGAGGACTTGCTGGCCGTTCGCGAGTGCCATCAGTTGTCCGCGCTGACGCGTGATCCGGAACTTGTGGCCGAGCAATGATTGAGCGGCAGTCGCCCCCAGGCAGACGATCAATTTCGGCGATACGGTCTGAATCTCGGCAAGCAGCCACGGCTGGCAGGCACTGATTTCTCGCGAGTTCGGCTTGGCGTGCAAACGACGTTTGCCGACGGGTTCCCATTTGAAGTGCTTGACTGTGTTGGTCAAGTAGACCTCTTGCCGATTAATACCCGCTGCGGTGAAGGCATCATCCAGCAGCTTGCCGGCAGGACCGACGAACGGTTGACCGGCATCATCTTCTTTTTCGCCTGGTGCTTCACCGATAAACATTAATGCCGCGGGCGCGGGCCCAGAGCCGAAGACGGTCTGAGTCGCACGCATATAAAGGTCACACCCTTCACATTTGGCGGCCGCCGCACGCAACGATTCCAGGCTGCGTTCCACAGGCATGTAATCTGCCGCAGACAGGCGTTTGTCAGCAGCCTCTTCGCCTGCCACACCAGCCGAACCGTCCTTGTCAAGTTGTTCGCGGGAGCTATCGAGCATCAACTGCCTCGCTTCTATTTGCTGCCACTGACGGCCGCACAAATATGGCTATGGTTTAAGTCGGGATCAGCCCGATTCTTCTGATTTGACAGCGTTTAACCTCATGCACTTCCCATGCCAGCCACCGGTAGGTCCAGCCATACCTCTCGCAGGCCGTAGAAAACGAGGTCAACGGCACCATAGTAGGACTCACAATTGCGTTAAACACCGCAACAGGATGGCGTGAAAATTTCGTCGCGCCAGCGATCGGTTGCGGATGACTTATTGGTTCACAATCCGTGGTGGTCGATGCACCAGCGTGGCAGTTGCGCGACCATGCGATTGGCTTTCGCCGCGAGTCATCTCCGAGTTCCGTAAACGCTGAACTCGCAATCCGTTCGGAAGTTCAGGCGGTCTCTGATAGAGCGTCAAACACGTACGGGCACGCGATCAAAACTGATGCCGTTCGACGGTCGATTCCGGGGCGTTTGAGGCCAGCAGTTCACGGAGATCAAATTCGCTGGAATCTCGGACATCGGCCTTCAGTACCGAACGCATCTGCTCTAAGGCGTATCGATTGTCAGCCTCGCTGGGCGAAGCGATGCAGTCGCTGGGAATCAGCAATTGATAGTCCCGGATATAGGCATCATGTGCCGTAAACAGGACGCAGTTATTGCCAGTCAGCCCCGTGAGAATCAGCCGCTCGGCTTGCAAGTATTTCAACAGGATTTCGAGCGTAGTCGAGAAAAACCCTGAGTTTTTCGGTTTCAGAACGAAATAGTCATCAGAGTCGGGCAACAACTGACGGACGATTTCACGCCCTCGGGCTCCATCGCGAGAACAGCGCGCGACCTGCACGTGAAAATCGGACCGCCAACGACCAAAATTGTCGTTCACATACACGCACGAGATTCCTGCATCGCGACACCGCTCTTTGAACGCCGCCAGGTTCGAGGCCATCTCGGCTGCAAACGGCAGCAACTCTTCGCCCCCGGGGAAGTCCAAATCATTGATGACATCGATCAGCAGCAACACGACGGGCGAATGGTCTGGAGCATTTCCGTGCAAATCCAAATTGCGAGTCGGCATGGGAACGATCTCCGCTGATTTCATCAAAGATTGTGCGTTTCGCAGCGAGCCCCTAGTTGCTGCTAGCCCCTCAAGACAAAATCACTCCTGCAGTATTCATTCCGCTGGCTGGCTCCCGGTCGAGAGGTGAATCCTGCGATGGAACCGAAACGCCTGTGAGGTTTTCTGAAGATGGGTCCGCAATTCGCAACGTGATAGTGAGAACTGCGCGGAAATGGTGGCCTGAGATGGCAATCTGACGCGCAATTTCCCCCGAGGCGACACAATGCGATATCACGTACTGGCGACTGACTACGACGGAACTCTCGCCCATGATGGACTCGTCGATGCTGCCACAGTGGAGTCGCTCCGCAAACTTCTGGCGACTGGTCGCCGACTCGTCATGGTCACCGGACGAGAGTTGCCAGACTTGCTGGCCATCTTTCCTGAGGTCGACCTCTTCGAATGGGTCGTCGCAGAGAATGGTGGGCTCCTATATCGTCCATCAACCAAAGTGGAAACGCCCCTCGCCGATGCACCCAGCGAAAGCTTCCTGAAAGCCCTGCATGACAGAAACGTCGGGCCCATCTCTGTCGGTCGGGTCATCGTCGCCACCTGGGAGCCCCATCAAGCCGCGGTCCTCGATGCGATCCGCGAGCAAGGTCTGGAACTTCAGGTGATCTTCAATAAAGGGGCCGTGATGATCCTGCCCGCTGGCGTCAACAAAGCCAGCGGGCTCCTCGCCGCTCTTAAGTTGATGCACATCTCTCCGCATAACGTCGTCGGTGTCGGGGATGCTGAAAATGATCATGCCTTCTTGAGATTAAGTGAGATGTCGGTCGCCGTCGCGAATGCGCTGCAGGCTGTGAAGGACACCGCGGACCTCATCACGGAAGGCGATCACGGACATGGCGTGTGCCAGTTGATGGACGGGCTGGTCAAGAATGACATGGCCGACCTGAATGCCAAACTGCAACGTCATCATCTCGTGCTCGGAACATGTGACGATCAGGAAGTGAAACTCTCGCCCTACGGTCGGAGCACATTGATCTGCGGCCCTTCCGCGAGCGGGAAATCGACAGTCGCCACGCGAATTGTCGAAGCGCTACAGGAACAGAAATATCAGTTCTGCCTGATCGATCCCGAGGGGGACTTTAGCGAACTCGAAGGTGCGGTCGTATTCGGCGGACCGCAAGCTCCGCCCCCCGAGGACGAAATACTGCGCCTGCTCGAGGATCCTAAAGCGAACGTCGTCATCAGCCTGACCGGCATGCCCATCCCTGACCGGCCACCGTTCTTCCTGAGGATGCTGTCGCAACTCCTGCAAATGCGCTCTCGAACAGGGCGGCCCCATTGGTTGATTCTGGACGAGGCCCACCATCTGATGCCGGCGGAATGGGTTCCACCGGATGGAACTCTACCTAAAGAGTTAACCAACGTGGTGCTTATCACCGTGCATCCGGAGCTCCTCTCGGGGGCTCTTCTGGAACGTGTCGACACCGTGTTAGCCGTGGGGATCAACGCAACCGACACGCTGACCAGCTTCACCCGGATTGCGAAACTGCCGACGCCTCAGATCGTTGCGCATGTCATGGATGATCCCCAGCCAGGCGAGCTGCTCCTTTGGTCACGGGGCAGTTCGCAGCCGCCCCAGAAGGTTCAGGCGCTCCCCTGCAAGATGGAGCGTCAAAGACATCGCCGCAAGTATGCCGAAGGCCAGTTGCCCCCCGAACGCAGCTTTTATTTTCGGGGACCAGAGAACAAGCTCAATCTGCGTGCTCAAAATCTGATGCTCTTCCTGCAAATGGCTGACGGGATCGACGATGAGACGTGGGAATTTCACTTGCGCGAGGGCGACTACTCACGCTGGTTCCGCGAAGGCATCAAAGATGAGAACCTCGCGGCCAGTGCCGCACGCGTGGAATCATTGACCAGCGCCACGCCGCAGGAGACTCGTGCATTGATCCGGGCCGCCGTGGAAGAAGATTACACCCTGCCGGCTTCTCTACCGTTACCCGTGCCGGGAGCGAGTTAATGCCCGCGTAGGCCGTAGGACGGGTCTCCAGGCCCGTCCGAGCCTGTAACATTTTACTTAGTACAAATTCGCCTCTCCCGAGCTTCGCGCAGCGCACGGCACCATTTCCATAGCGAGGTCCGTACGCTTCAATAAGCGAGAATTCGGGTGCCACTGGCTATGCCAGTGCCGAGTGTCTATCGACTCACTGTCCGGCAAAACACTGGCACAGCCAGTGGCACCCGAATTCTCGCTTATTGAAGCACTCGCAGTTTGGGTAGGCCAAGCAAGCCGTGTGCTACGCGAAGCTCGCGAGGTCGGACTCTTCATGCGGATCAATATTGCAGGCTCGGACGGGCCAGGAGACCCGTCCTACGGTGTTCGCACAACGCTCAGAGTGAACGCTAGACGCCCCATTTTGCACCCTTTAACCGATCTATCCTTCCTTTGCAGCGAGGGTACGGCATTTGCCTACGTAGATCCTTAAGACTGGCGCGGCCCGCTTGGCCGACGCCATGTCTGCTTCCTGCCATTTGTTACCCTATGGATCGTTGCTTCGATGGGTACCTCACTAAACCGCTTTCGAACCGCCGTCCAGCAATTTGTCGATCACGACTGTCTCTCGTACGGCGCCGCCATTGCCTACTACACGATTTTCTCGTTGCCGCCGCTGCTGGTGATGATCCTCGCCCTGACGGGAATGATGGGATTCACGAAATCCGACGTGGAACGAGTGATCTACGGAGAACTTGGCTTACCGCAGACAGAAATTCAGACGGAATTGCCGGAGAGTATCCAACTTCAACCAACGACGACAGGCGGTGCTCATTTTGCCATTGGCGATCTAGGGATTGGTTCGAAATTGGTCGGAGTCGGCTTGTTTCTGTTTTCGGCTACGGCCATCTTTGCGCAACTTCAAGCGGCCTTGAACAGGATCTGGCAAGTCGCCCCGGATCCCCAACAAGGCGGCTTTCGTGGCTTCCTCTTCAAACGGCTCCTCACTGCCGGCATGGTGGCCATCATCTGGTTTGTTTTGTTGGTCTCACTCACGCTGACCGCTGTGATCGGACAAATCTTGACGGCCTTCAAGGGCGCGGCACCGGATTTCATCGAGCAGCTTTTCGCTTTAACCGTCAACGAACTCGCCACATTCGCGGTCGCGGTCTTATTGTTCGCCGCAATCTTCAAGATCCTGCCCGACGCTCTGCTGCAATGGCGTGACGTGTGGGTCGGCGCCGTCATCACGGCCATCCTGTTCATTGTCGGCAAGATGGCGATCGGCTGGTATCTGCGAGTGTCACAGGTCGGCTCCAGTTGGGGAGCCTCTGCGGCTTCAACCGCTGCGGCCCTGGTGTGGGTCTATTATTCCTCGTTGATCGTCCTGTTCGGAGCAGAACTCAGCCAAGTCTGGGCGACGCAATATGGCGACTACATTAAACCCGTGGAGGGTGCCGTGCATCTCAAATCGAATCAGCGATCTCCCTGACAATTTAATCGTCCACTGTCTAATGCAACCGACATAGCCCACACTGTACTTCGTTGCCCCAAAGGGATCTCATGGCACGTTCTGATACACTCGCCAAATCATCATGGATGGTCACCCTGGCGTCAGTCGCGGTGGTGGTTGCAGCGCTCTACCTGGCCAAGGGAGTATTACTCCCCATCATCATGGCCATCTTGTTCACATTCCTACTCACGCCGGCCTGCAATTGGCTCGAACGCCGCCGCGTCGGTCGAGGACCAGCGGTGCTCATCACCGTCGTCCTGACGTTCGCTGCGTTGGGCATGATTGCCTGGACCGCCATCAGCCAGATGTCCGACCTCGCCCCCAAGCTGGCGGAATATCAGGGTAACATTGAAGCCAAATTCAAGTCCCTCAATGATTTCGCAGGCAGCGCCATTCGCAAGGTGACACGAACGACCAAGAAAATCGGCGCCTCACTCGGAGAACCGACTGCAGCCAGCCAGGCCGCCGAGGCACGCGAACATCCCTACGATGTCCGCGTGATCTCGACCCCGCCGACTCCGCTGGAAATGTTTGGCGGAATGTTTGGTACCGTCCTTGAAGGCCTGGCCTCAGCCGGCATTGTGATTTTGCTGGTGCTCTTCTTCCTGTTTCGCAGGGAAGATCTGCGAGATCGCTTCATACGTCTCGTCGGACAAGGACAAGTCACCGGAACCACGCAGGCACTGAATGACGCCGCCGAGCGAGTTGCCCGCTACCTGTTCACTCAGTTCCTGATCAATATCGCATTTGGACTGTTCGTCACGGCCGGGCTCTATTTGATTGGCATACCCAATGCAATCCTGTGGGGCATTTTGACCGCCGTGTTGAAGTTCATTCCGTATATTGGCGTTTGGATTGCGGCACTGGCACCTGTCGCTCTGTCGATGGCGATTTCCACCCGCTGGCTTGAACCAATGCTGGCACTCAGTGTGTTCGTCTTCTTAGAATTCATGGTCGGCAACTTCATCGAGCCGTGGCTGTTTGGCAAACATACCGGCGTATCCGCCGTCGCCATTCTCGTCGCGGCCGTCTTCTGGTCATGGCTGTGGGGAGGTGTCGGATTACTGCTCGCCACACCTCTAACAGTTTGCCTGCTCGTGTTGGGAAAACATGTACCACAACTGCAGTTCTTATATATCCTGCTAGGCAATGAACCCGTATTTGATATGAAGACCCGTGTCTATCAGCGGCTACTTGCCGGAGATCAGGAGGAGGCAGCCGAAATACTCGATCAAATTCGCAAGGATCATGCGTTAGTCGATATCTACGACAACGTCCTGATCCCAGTCCTGTACCAGAGTGAAAAGGATTTCGTGCGGGACGAAGTCGAGTCTGACCGTCTGGAATTTATCTTCCAGAGCATCCGGGATTTCGTCGAAGATCTCGGCGAAACGGAACGCGAAACTCAACTGAAAGATACTCCCGCCGAGGCCAGCCTGTTGCCTGGAGACGACGGGCCGCCAGTCCTGCCGATGTCCGAACCACCGCGCGTCCTGTGCGTCGCGGCCTCGGGTGCTGCCGAAGAGATTGTCTCGAATATGCTGGCCCAGCTCATCGAACTGGCAGGCTGCGAAGTACGGTCACTCTGGATGAAGACCGCGGCAGATCGAGCGAACCTAAATGTGGGCAGCGATGCCGAACTGATCTATATTTCTGCAATGCCACCGGGCGCGATCACTCATGCCCGTCAGATCCGTCGCCGTCTTCAAGGACGATTCCCCAAGGCCAAGTTGGTCGTCGGACTGTGGAATTTCCAAGGCGATGTGACTCAGGCCGCATCCCGCCTGGGTTCTGCTGATTCCATCTCAACTGTCAGCACACTCGCCGCAGCGCTGCATACCGTCATCGCTCGGTTGGGGTTAGAACCGGTGTTAGAGTCCAAGCCGACGAACGATTCTAAGCACGTCTTGCAAATGGCCTTGAAGTAGGAGCGTGTCGTCGCTTGCTCGGCGATCTGACCAGGCAATGTCTCGACACCTTCAGCAACTAACATCGCTTCGCAGAAGACGTCAATTCGTGCAACCAATCGAAGTTCTCGGGAGCGAGCATTTCCGGAGTACAGCGCCAGGTCCAGTTCCCCTCGGCACTGCCGGGCGTATTCATCCGATGTTCCGTTCCAAGATTCAGCACATCTTGAAACGGCGTCACCGCGAGAGCCGCTGTTGACGCCCAGATCTGCCTGATCATTTCCGAAGCGACTTCGTCCGCTCTCACGTCGCGTTGCTGCAGGCCCTTTAAGACCAGCCGACGCTCCTTCTTGGATAATTCCTCATACCAGCCGCGAGTCGTATTGTTGTCGTGAGTCGCAGTATAGGCGACAGTATTATGATCATAGTTCTGCGGCAGGAATGGGTTCTGCGCATCGCCGTCGAACGCAAACTGCAACACACGCATGCCGGTCAGGTGAAATTGGTCTCGCAACGCATTCACATCCGGCGTGATCAACCCCAGGTCTTCCGCCAAAAAGGGGAGACATCCCAACTCCTGGCGAATCAATTCGAAGAACTCGGCACCGGGCCCCGGCAGCCATTCCCCTTTCCTGGCAGATTTGGCGGAGGCTGGAATATGCCAAGCCGCGGCGAATGCCCGGAAGTGATCCAACCGGACGATATCGACACTCTTCAGGAGAGTCCGAAAGCGGCGTATCCACCAATCGTACTTCGTCACGCGCATCGCCTCCCAATTGTAAATCGGATTCCCCCAATGCTGTCCTTTCGGACTAAAGTAGTCGGGTGGAACACCGGCCACGAATGTCGACCGCAAATGCTCGTCCAGCAGGAAGAACTCCGGATTCGCCCAGACATCGCAGGAGTTCGGCGCGGCAAAGAACGGCATGTCTCCAATCAACTGGATGCCCTTCGACTTCGCGTATTGGCGCACTCGGGTCATCTGACGAAAGACTAAGAACTGACCAAAACGGACGCGGTCGATTCGCTCCGCTAAATCTTGTCGAGCCTCGTCCAATACCGCGGAAGCGCGTTTCGCAAATGCTTCGGGCCAATCCAGGAACGATGCAGACTTGAATCGCATTTGAAGGCAGACAAACAACGCATATTCATCCAGCCACTCGGCTTCAATCTGGCAAAATGCATTGAATGCCTCACGCATTTCCGCTGCAGAGTCAATCTTGAATCTCTGCCACGCGCCTTCGAGAAGCTGCGTTTTAAAGTCCTTCACGGCATCGTAGTCAACCTGGTTCAACGGGAAGGAATGGCCTCCACATTCCGTCGATAATAAGAAGCCGTCGGCGATCAGTTGATCGGGACTAATCAGAAATTCGCTACCCGCGAATGTCGAGACAAGCTGATAGGGCGAGTTGCCGAATCCCATCGGCCCTAATGGCAGCACCTGCCACACGCTTTGTCCCGCGGCAGCCAGCCGATCGATCCAAGTGAGGGCTGATGGCCCGAAGTCGCCGATTCCGTAGCGGGTAGGAAGTGACGTCACGTGCAACAGCAAGCCTGAACCGCGGTAGCCTTCGGGAAAAGGTGAGATATCCATACGACGTCAAGCTTCCAGTTCCTACTTATAAATCTTCCGTACGGACTCTAGTTCGTCACTAGGAGCGCTACGGGAAAGTGTCGAAACAGTTGTTGCGCCGACACACAACCAGAATTGCAGATCACTTCTTCACCGGTCAATAAGTTCTTCCATGTATTGTTTGCCCAATCGGGCGGTACGTTGACAACGGCGTCCAACGACACCTTGAGTTCCGCGACGTGTTTTGCACCATCTTCTAACGCAGCAATCAGACGCGGTACAACGACGAGGGCAGCGCCCGTGGGGCAGGCTCGGAGAAATGCAAACAGATTGTTCGCATGCGATCCTGTCACATCCAAGGCCGCGTAATTGTTGTTTGCGAACAAGTCGGGGCGATCACGTCGCAACCGTAGTGCTTGAGCCGTTACGAACATCTTGACCGCACCGGAATCCCCGTCAGCTATCAACGACGCGATCCTTCCTTCCGGCGGTTGCGATCCGACCGCTTCTAATTTTTCGAGCATCGCGATTCGCGCCTCATAATCCACCGGCCGACGATTATCAGGATCCACTAAACTATAGTCCCAGACCTCTGTCCCCTGGTAGGTATCGGGAATTCCGGGAGCCGTGCAACGAATTAATGTCTGGGCCAGAGAATTGATGTGCCCCAGGGTATGAACGCGTGCCGTAAACTCTCGCCAGTCTGCAATAAATTCGGGAGCAGATTCCTCGTTGAGAATCGTTCCGATGAACTTCGACACACCGGCATCATAGTCGTCGGCAGGATTGATCCAGCTCGAATGAACCTTGGCCTCGCGGACCGCTTTGGTCATGTAGGCTTGAATGCGCTGGATGTAGGTTTCATTCGGACAACGGGCATCCGCTTCGCAGAGCAATGTCCCGATTAATGTTTGATAGAGCAGATATTCCTCATTCGCATCCGGAGCAATTAGTCCCTCTTCGATTTCGACTTTATGCTTCAGATTGAGCCGTCGCCACAATTCGAGACGACCGCGCCACCCCTCTGGAATCTCCGACAGGACATTCAGGCGAGCTCGCACGTCTTCGCCGCGCTTCGTATCGTGCGTGGATAATGGCGACAGGCCGCCGGGCGACTTCTGCGCGCGGTTAGACAAGAAGCTATGCAATGCGGTTGGAGAACGACCAAAGTGACTAGGCTCGCCTCCCACTTCATTCAGTGATACGAGGCGGTCATAAATATAGAGCGCGGTGTCCTCAACCCCTTTCGCCATCACAGGGGAAGTCAGTTGCTGAAACTTTCCAGCAAATTGACGTTGCGCAGCACGATACTCTTCTGAGGGGGGCCCATCCGGCGGATCCTTGAGCAATAGCGTATCGCAGATGAAGTTGAAGACTTCGCGACCCAGCAACGGACTCATCGCACGGGCCCGACGAGCCGCCCTGAGCACCGTGATCCGATCCATCGCGCCGGCTTCCTGGGCGACATAACTTCGGTAGACCGGAAAGCACGCGATGATCTCTTCGAGGGCATGTCGCAGCGTGTTTAAGGTAAAGTCGCGCGACCACCAGCCGTCTTGGGCGAGACGATCCAAGCGATGTGCCAGCACATGCAGTTCGCTGGCCAGCAGCGAACGCAATATCTGCAGCTTCTTCTCATATGCTAGATGATCGAACGAGTCTGTCAATCCCGTAAAATGTTGATAAACTGCGGTGATGTTGCCGGCTTGATCGAAGTCCACGAACAGTCCATTGACTTCATTCAAGAACTCGTAGCCTGTCGTACCATCGCAGGCCCAAGTCGAGGGTAGCGACTCGCGCGGCCCAAGAATTTTTTCGACGACGACGTAGGCCGGCTGTGCCTGGGGGGAAGACTCAATCAACTGGCTGTTAATCGCCGACGCTGACTCGGCCCAGACGATACCGGGAAAACGATCCGGATCCAACTCTAACAGAGTTTTTGCACATCCCAGCAAATGCGCCCGCTGCAACCGGGCGAGATATTGTTCGGGGTCGAGCAAGCCATCGACATGATCGATGCGTAATCCGTCCGCGAATTGACGCTGCAGCCATTCCAAAGGCTTGGCATGCGTCACTTGGAAGACGTCTTCGCGCTCGGCACTCAACGCAGCCAGATCATTCACATCGAAGAAGCGACGGTAATTGATCTCATCGAGCGCCACACGCCAGAAACAGGGGCGATAGGCTTGGGCTTCCAGCAGTTCCACTAATGCTTTGAAATTCGCCGCATCGTGCAGAGAACCACCCAGTTCCTGCACGACTTTGTCGATATGGGTCGCAATTCCTGGTTCAGACTCAACCAGATCTCGTAAACGGCGTTTAATGACCAGGCATTCTGCTAAACCTTCTTCTTTGTGGATGGCGTCTGGATCGTCGCGTGGCGGCAAATGCCGGACGGCACTGGTGATGCTTTGCAATTCCAGGACCCCAGTCGCATCCGGGCCGGCTTCTGCTCGATATGACTCCAGGATCGGATTGAGCAATGTCCCATAGGTCCGCGGATCCAGTGGCAGTCGCGTGTCGTCAATGGTCACGCCGAAGCTGCCGTTATCAAAAAACGGCCGGAGTCGCCCGGCTTTGATCACCTGGCCATAGGGTTCGGTCAGGATGGGCAACAGAACTTTTCCTCGCAATCGCTCCCGCGGATGATCACTCCAGGCGATGTCGAAATATCCCGCATAGCGCGACGCCGGACCATTCTCCAGGACATCCATCCACCAATGATTGGCGGCCCCAATCCACATATGATTCGGGACGACATCCAGCAGCAGGCCCATATGCCGCCGACGCAACTCGGCGACAAGAGTCGCCAGATCGTCTTCCGTTCCCAATTCGGGATTCAGATGCGAGTGATCGACGACATCATAGCCATGTAAACTTCCGGGGCGTGCCGTCAACAACGACGAGACATACAAATGGGAAATCCCCAGTCGATCCAGATACGGCACGATGCGCAGTGCATCTTGCAACGTAAACTGCGCATGCATCTGCAGCCGGTACGTACTGGTCGGGACCTGCCGGCGCGCGGTCGCCGAAGCGATCGCCTCGTCCACCAGGCGAGCGATCGGATTCTCGGCCGGGACAGTCATCGGGTAACCCCCGCCAGCGGCGGTCCGCGACGACGAGAATCTTGACGAATCACGTCTGCTTGGATCGCAGTGATCCGCGATTGTGCGGCCTCAGGAGTGGTCGTACGGAAGAGGGCCATCGAGCGTTCTTTTAACGGATATTTATATCCCTCGTCTTTTAGCTCGCTGTCGAGATCACACGTCGAGGTATCAAACAAGAGTTCCCAGTGTTGCCCATCACTCAGGACCGGCAGGACGAATGGCAGCGGCTCGTGATGCGCATTCATCAGCAACAGCAGGGTGTCGCCGAGAATCTCTTCCCCTTGCGAACCCGATTCATCGATGAGATCACCTGCCAGCCGCATTCCGATACAGCGGACAAAACCGGCCCAATCATCGTCGGTCATGTCTTTGCCGAAGCAGTTGAACCAGGTGACATCCTGCACGCCGTCGCCACGGATGGAGCGGCCTTGGAAAAAAGTTCGCCGCTGCAGCACGGGTTGCTCGGTACAGATCCGGGTGACAGATTTGACGAACTCCAGGAACTCCTGTCCTTCTGCATCCAATTCCCAGTTCAGCCAGCTTAGCTCGTTATCCTGGCAATAGGTGTTGTTGTTGCCTTGCTGAGTATGACCGAGTTCATCTCCGCCGAGAATCATTGGCACCCCCTGCGACATCAGCAGCGTGGCCATCAGGTTCTTACGTTGACGTAAACGGATGGCCTTGATTCCTGGATCATCAGTCGGACCTTCGACGCCGCAATTCCAGGAGTCGTTGTTGCTGCAACCATCCCGGTTCTCTTCGCCGTTCGCATCGTTATGTTTCTCGTTGTAGCTGACGAGATCGGCGAGCGTGAAACCATCATGGCAGGTCACAAAATTAATGCTCGCATACGGTTTGCGGCCACTCCGCTCATACATATCGCTGGATCCGCACAGGCGAGTCGCCAATTCCGCCACCGTCCCGCCGTCCCCCTTCCAGTACTTGCGGACGCAATCGCGATAACGTCCATTCCATTCGGTCCAACCCGGGGGAAAGTTACCGACTTGATAGCCACCGGGACCGACATCCCACGGTTCGGCGATCAGCTTGACTTTCGACAGAATCGGGTCCTGATGGATGATGTCAAAGAACGCTCCCAGCTTGTTCACTTCGAACAGTTCTCGAGCCAGCGTACTAGCCAGATCAAAGCGGAATCCGTCAACGTGCATTTCGGTCACATAGTACCGTAACGAATCCATGATCAATTGCAGGACCTTGGGGTGCTGCATATTGAGCGTGTTGCCGCAACCGGTGAAGTCCATGTAGTACCGCTGATCTCCCGCCAAGCGATAGTAGGCGGCGTTGTCGATACCGCGCCACGACAAGGTCGGACCGCACTGGTTGCCCTCGCACGTATGGTTGTAGACCACATCCACGATGACCTCGATCCCCGCCACGTGCAGCGACCGAACCATCATGCGGAACTCATCCATCGGACTCAGCGAGTTGCTCTTGGCATCGTAGCTGTATTGCGGGGCGAAGAAATTCAGCGTGTTATAACCCCAGTAGTTCGACTTCCCTTGTTCGGCCAGATGGCGATCGGTAAGACTCTGATGCACGGGAAGAATCTCGAGAGCGGTGATATTCAAATCCTGCAGGTGCTTAATGACCGCTTCGCTGGCCAGTCCGGCGTACGTCCCACGTAGCTCCTCAGGAACGCCGGGATGGCGCATCGTCAGCCCTTTCACATGGGCTTCGTAAATCAACGTTTTGTGCCACGGAGTCCGCGGCGGACGGTCATCGCCCCATGTAAAAGCTGTGTCGACAACAACAGCCAGGGGGGCGAATGCCGCGCTGTCGTCCGCATTAAATGTGCGGTCGTCCTCACCAATGTTGTAGCCGAACAGGCTGTTATCCCAGCGGACTCCGCGAGCGAGCAGCTTCGCATAAGGATCCAGGACCACCTTGTTCGGATTGAACCGATGACCATGCTCGGGATCATATGGACCATGGACTCGGTAGCCGTAGATTTGCCCGGGAAGCAACTCCGGGAAATAGGCGTGCCACACCTGGTCGGTCACTTCCACAAACGGGATGCGTTGACTTTCCTGAGTCGAATCCGGCGAATCGAACAGGCACAGCTCCACCTTGGTGGCATTCTCCGAAAACAAGGCGAAGTTGACTCCGCTTCCGTCCCAACTGGCCCCAAGTGGGTAAGGGCAGCCCGGCCACATACGCATGTTGATTCCTAAATTTCTAGGCGTGAGTCGATCTTGGTCTCGAGCGTGTCGCAAACGGAAAGAGCAAATGGCATTCCGTGGCCCGCGGCAACATTTCGTATGCGATTTACCACGTGCTTCGACATCGTGAGAGCCCGCATTTCACCTTTGCATGGCCGTGGAAGACGTGATTTCGGCCTCGGAATGGCCAGCGTTCCAATGATCGCCGGCGATGCGCATCTCCTTACGAAGCCAGCGACTAGAGTCAGTCAGTCTTGATCGCAAATCGTTCGCTGTGAACGTTTGGAGTTCACAGACGCGTTGAGCGCAATCAGATCAACAAGGCCCGCTTTATCTGATTTGCGACGGCACACGCGGAAACGGCCGTTTGCCGCTGCCCGTGGACATAGGGCACGCGAATTGCTCTTCAGGTGGCGAATTGATCTTTGTCTGCAGGAGCATTTGATGAGTGAGCGACGGCGATATCCGATAGGCGCAGAGCCTGTATCCGACGGTGTGCATTTTCGCGTCTGGGCACCCGAACGACAGGAGGCTGCCATCGTTATCGACGGGCGTGCGGCGCTGCGATTGAAGCCCGAAGGAAACGGCTATTTTTCGGGACTCCAGACCGGAATCGCACAGGGCGCGCTCTATCGCATTCAGCTTGACCAGGGGGAAGCGTTTCCTGATCCGGCATCGCGGTTCCAGCCGAACGGTCCCCACGGCCCATCGCAGGTCATCGATCCCCACCAGTTTGCCTGGACTGATTCCGCATGGCCGGGGCATGGGCTCATTGGTCTCGTCATTTACGAACTACACATCGGAACATTCACACCAGAGGGAACCTGGGCCGCCGCGACGCGAGAACTCCAAGAGCTGGCAGAGATCGGCATCAACTGCGTGGAAGTTATGCCGGTCGCCGATTTTGCGGGTGAGTTTGGCTGGGGATATGACGGCGTGAACCTGTTTGCGCCGACCCGTCTGTATGGCACGCCTGAGGAGTTCCGAATGTTTGTCGACACGGCCCATGCCTTGGGAATCTCGGTGCTGCTGGATGTTGTTTATAACCATCTGGGGCCCGATGGAAACTACCTGGGACAATTCGCCAAGAGCTATTTCACCGACCGTTATTCGACCGATTGGGGACCAGCCCTGAATTTCGACGGTCCAGGCTGCAGCGCTGTGCGGGAATTCTTCCTGACGAATGCGGCCTACTGGATTGACGAGTATCACCTGGACGGTTTGCGGTTGGACGCGACACAGAACATCTATGACGAGGCCCCGCCTGACTCACACATTCTGACGCAAATTGGCGAGGCCGTTCGCACCGCGGCCCGCGGTCGTCAAGTCGTTCTGGTCAATGAAAACGAGCCCCAGCATAGCGAACTGTGCCGCGCGGCAGTGGCCGGGGGCTATGGTCTCGACGGGCTCTGGAATGACGATTTTCATCACACGGCCATGGTCGCACTCACGGGACATAACGAGGCCTACTACACCGACTACAAGGGGACGCCACAGGAGTTAATTTCGGCGACGAAATATGGCTACCTGTACCAGGGCCAATGGTATTCCTGGCAACAAAAAGGACGAGGAACTCCGGGCCTGAACCTGCCACCTGCGGCCTATATCAACTACCTGCAGAATCACGATCAGATCGCCAATTCAGCGCGTGGCTTGCGCGGGCACTTGCTCGGCAACCCCGGCCGCTATCGGGCACTTGTCGCGCTCACTCTGCTGACACCCGGAACGCCCATGCTGTTCCAGGGACAGGAATTTGCCGCGTCGAGTCCCTTCTTCTATTTCGCCGATCACGATGGGGAACTGGCCGAAATGGTCGCTCAGGGACGCTGTGAATTCCTCAAGCAATTTGAGAGCTTGAAGGACGGCCGCATGGATTCCACGTTTGCGCGACCTGATGACCGGCAAACATTTGACCGTTGCAAGCTGGATTTGTCCGAGCGTGAATCTCATGCACCGGCCTATCAACTCACCAAGGATTTGCTCAAGTTGCGACGAACCGAGGCTGCATTTCGTGCCCAACTTCCGCGCGGCGTGGATGGTGCGGTGCTCGGGACCGACGCCTTCGTACTGCGCTACTTCGAAGCCGAAGGTGACGACCGTCTATTAATCGTTAATCTCGGTCGCGACCTTCATTTGTCGAGCCTGCCGGAACCCTTATTGGCCCCGCCGGCAGGGACGCAATGGCAGACACTTCTCTCTACTGAGGGACCTCAATATGACGGCCACGGCGCGGCAGAAATCATCACCGAGGATGCAGGCTGGCGGATCCCCGGTGAGGCGGCCGTGGTCTTGGGATGGGCAGCGCTGCCCGAATCCGCTGGCGAGAACTCGACTCTGCAGATGCGACAGTTTCCGCGAATCATCCGTTAGACGGTGTTCCCCGTAGGATAAGCACCTGCGTTTAATAGGAGTCTCAGTCATGACAATTTCTACTGCCGAAATTCAAGACGCTCGCGAAGCCAGTGAACGCGAAACATTTATTCGCAGAATCACCGGCGGTGACGATAGCTCATTGATCGAACAGGAATGGCTCGTCACGAATGGGCTGGGGGGCTATGCCTCGGGGACATTGGCTGGCGCCGCGACCCGCCGCTATCACGGGCTGCTGATTGCCGCGCACCCGGCGCCGCTGGGACGTGTCTTGCTGCTTAGTCACCTGAGCGAGCAATTTAAGTTTATGGATCAATCCACGTTTGCAGTGGGAGGGATCGAGCAGGCCAATCGCGGCTTAGCGTTGCAAGGGCTGCATTCATTGAAAGAGTTTCGCCTCGAGATGGGACTGCCGATCTGGGTCTACCAGATCGGTGAGCATGTGATTGAAAAACGGATCTATCTGCCACATCATCAAAATACAGTCCACGTCAATTACCGCTTGTTACGAGGCCACGGTCCAGTGCAGTTGAAGTTGCGGACGTCGGTCCATTTCCGGGGACACGACGAACACGTGACGACTCCCAATCCCGAACCCTATGTCCTGACAGCCAGTGCCGGACGATACGAACTCACTGACGGGGAGCGGAAATTTCCCGTCTTGCGGATGTACGTGAATGGGGACGCTCCAGCACTCACGCTGGACGATACCACTCTGCCCGATGTCTTGTATCGGGTCGAAGAGGGTCGCGGGTACGACAATGTCGGCACGATGTGGAGTCCGGGGCTCTTTCGAGTCTTCCTCCATCAGGACCGGGACGTGACTTTAACTGCCTCCACAGAATCGTGGGGCCGCGTGCTCGCACTTTCACCTCAAGAGGCTCTGAATACGGAACTCGATCGACGCCAACGGTTGCTGGCTGCGTCCGAGCCGGCTGCGCGCAACGGGATGGCTGGAGAACTGGTATTGGCCGCCGACCAGTTTGTGATCACGCCCGCCAGTCGTGTGGAAGATTCAGCGCGGGCTCAAGCCAGTGGCGAAGAGGCACGCACTATCGTCGCCGGCTACCACTGGTTTACCGACTGGGGCCGCGACACGATGATCAGCCTCGAGGGCTTAACGTTGGTCACTGGCCGGCATCCTGAAGCCGGCTACATTCTGCGAACCTTCATCAGCCACATGCGAGACGGATTGATTCCCAATTTCTTTCCTGACAGGTCGACCGAAGGCGTTTATCATACCGCAGATGCAACCTTGTGGTATTTCCACGCGTTGAATCGCTATCTCAAAGTGACCGGCGATCGGACCATGTTGAGGTCGCACCTCTCGATCTTGAAGGACATTATTGCCCACCATCAGCGTGGCACCCGGTTTGGAATCGGTGTCGATCCCACTGATGGCCTGTTACGGCAAGGGGCTGCCGGCTATCAACTGACCTGGATGGATGCCAAGGTTGGGGACTGGGTCGTCACGCCACGCCGCGGGAAGGCGGTCGAGATCAATGCCCTCTGGTACAACGCCCTGCGATTGCTGCAGAAATGGTTAAAGGAAGAGGGAGAGAATACCCTCGAGATTCGGGCCGCAGCGGACCGCGCTGAGGATTCGTTCAATCGCCGTTTCTGGTGTGAAGCAGAGCAGGGGCTATATGACGTCATCGATGGCGAACAGGGTGATGATCCAGCTTGCCGGCCAAATCAAGTGTTGGCGATCTCATTGGAAAATCCCATCTTAGATCCCAGCCGCTGGACGCAGGTGGTGGACACCGTTTACGAACGGCTGTTTACTCCACTTGGATTACGATCACTGGCGCCGGGCCATGTCGACTACAAGTCCCGCTATTTTGGCGATCTGCGTTCACGTGACGCGGCCTATCATCAGGGGACGGTGTGGGCGTGGTTAATTGGTCCGTTCATCGACGCCTGGCTGCGCGTGCATCCTGATCGCAGCGCAGAATGTCGCGGCTTCTTGCGAGGATTTGATTCGCATCTGAGTGAAGCCTGTATCGGGACGATTTCCGAAGTGTTTGATGCTGAGAGCCCGTATACGGCGCGAGGTTGTGCGGCTCAGGCATGGAGCGTGGCAGAGGTACTTCGTTGCTGTGTGTTATTGTCCGGAGACGTTGAATAGACGTTCGCTTTAGGCGGCGTAGCCGACTTGTAGCCCGACTCTCCGAGTCGGGTCGTGCGACGCCGAATACACCCGACTCAGAGAGTCGGGCTACAGCTCGGCTACGCCTCGTTTTTCTTACCTTCTTAGCAGCGTGCCATCATGATCGACGACCCACTCTGGTATAAAGACGCGATCATCTACGAAGTGCACGTCCGTGCCTTCTTCGATGGCAACAACGATGGAGTCGGCGATTTCGAAGGTTTGACGCAGAAGCTCGAGTATCTCGTTGACCTCGGAATCAACACGATCTGGCTGCTGCCCTTCATGCCGTCTCCGCTGCGCGACGATGGCTACGACATCTCCGATTACACCAGCGTCAATCCGCGTTACGGGACCCTCGACGATGTCAGCAAGTTTCTGGAAAAGGCTCACGCGCTGGGGCTAAGAGTAATCACGGAACTCGTCATCAATCATACATCGGATCAACACGCCTGGTTTCAATGCGCACGCCGTGCGGCTCCGGGGACACCCGAACGTGATTTTTATGTCTGGAGCGACTCCCCCGACAAATATGCCGACGTGCCGCTGATGTTCCCCGATTTCGAAACCAGTAACTGGGCGTGGGATCCGCTGGCGAAACAATACTATTGGCATCGCTTTTATAGCCATCAGCCCGATCTGAACTTCGACAATCCGGCCGTCTGGGACGCATTGTTGCCGGTCGTCGACTTCTGGTTCGAATTGGGCGTCGATGGGATGCGGCTGGATGCTGTGCCCTATCTCGTCGAACGCGAAGGGACAAGCTGCGAGCATCTCCCGGAGACGCATGCTTTCCTGAAAGCACTACGCAAACATGTGGATGAACGGTATCCAAACCGGCTGTTCCTGGCCGAGGCCAATGCCTGGCCCGATGACATGGTCAAGTATTTCGGTGATGGCGATGAATGCCAGATGGCATTTCACTTCCCGCTGATGCCCCGGTTGTTCATGGCCTTGCATCAGGAAGATCGATTCCCCATTACCGATATTCTCTCGCAAACGCCTGAAATTCCTGACAATTGTCAATGGGGCTTATTTCTGCGAAATCACGACGAGTTGACTCTCGCCATGATCACGGATGAAGAACGCGACGCCATGTATAGCGCCTATACGCAAGATCGGCAGGCGCGGTTGTTCCTGGGGATTCGGCACCGGCTGGCTCCCTTGTTGCGCAATGACCGCCGGCGCATTCAGCTACTAAACACATTACTGTTCTCGTTGCCGGGCTCTCCGGTGCTGTACTATGGTGATGAAATCGGTATGGGGGACAACATCTACCTCGGAGATCGCAATGGCGTCCGTACTCCAATGCAGTGGTCAGACGATCGTAATGCGGGATTCAGCCGGGCCAACTCCCAGAAGCTCTACCTGCCTGTGGTGATTGACTCGGAATATCACTATGAAGCGGTCAACGTCGAGACGCAGCAGAATAATCCCTCGTCGTTGCTGTGGTGGACGAAGCGTCTCATCGCATTGCGCAAGCAGCATCCGGCATTTGGTCGCGGTGAGCTCCATCTGCTGGAGCCAGATAACTCGAAGATTCTCGCATTCGTACGGCGGACTGAAGAGGAACAACTGCTGATTGTCGTGAATCTGTCGCGCTTCGTGCAGCATGTATTAATCGACCTGCGGCAATACGAAGGGCTTGTTCCGGAAGAGATCTTCGGCCGAGCCCGTTTCCCCAGGATCGAGGATAGCCCATATTCGTTGACGTTGGGGCCGTATGGAGTTTATTGGTTCTCGCTCAATGCCGAGAAGTCTCAAGCAGTCCAGCCGGCAGGTCTGCCCGTGCTGGGAATTCAGAATTGGTCTGATCTGGTGCGGGAATCGGGACGAAATATTTTATGCCATCTTCTGGCGAAACGGCATTCGAACGGGGAATCGGCCAAGGTGATTGGTTGCCGTGTTCTCGACATCCGCCCGATGCCGCTGACCGGTCTCGATGCTCAATTGTTAGAATACCGGATCGAATATTCGTCAGGTGTCGCCGAGACGCTGTTTCAGCCGTTGGCGTTTATTTCAGAAGAACAATTCACCGCTGCAGAGAATACTCTGCAGCACACAGCGATCGCCCGCACCGGCGCGCCGCATAACGCGATCTTGTGCGATCCAGTGGCATTGCCCGAGTACGCGCGAGCGATCCTGGACGCGATGGCGACGCGACGCGCGAGTCCCATGGCCAATGGGGCCAAGCTGGTCTGTATCCAGTTCGATGGTCTCGACCCGGCGGACCTGATCCCCGAAGAACCGCTGACGGTCACCGCGTACTTGGGTGTGCAACATCACGTCACGGCGATCATCGGCCGCCGGTTGGTATTTCGGGCCTTTCGCCGCGCCGATGACGGTTTAAATCCTGATGTGGAAATCGGGCGTTTTCTGCAACAACAGGGGTTCGCCGAATTCGCTCAGGTCGTGGGGGCGATCGAATATCGCCGTCCAGGCGTCGAGCCGATGACTCTGGGAGCAATCCACCGCTATGTGCCGAATCAGGGTGATGCCTGGCAGATGATGCTGGATCAATCCATCCGATTCTTTGACGGAGTCGCGGCGCAATCGGAGACCAACCCGGGGGAGCTCGCTCCATTACCAGTGGAACTTTCCGATGGCGGCGGACTGTCCGATCGCTGGGAGCAACTGGTAAGTCCGTTCATTCATTCAGCACGGGCGCTGGGGGCCTTTACGGCTAAGTTGCACCTCACACTGGCGGGGGCAACCGGCATTCCCGCAATTATTTCGACACCGTTCACGCCGGCCTACCAGCGTTCGTTCTATCAATCGCTGCGCAACCTCGCCGGTCGAATTCATTCCCTGTTGGCGGAACCTCATACCGAATGGCCCGAGTCCGTTCGCGACCTGGCCAGCCAACTGCGCCGTCAGGGGCCAGCTATATTTGCGAGGATTCATGGAGCCCTCGATCCAGAACTGGCTGCGGGGAAGCGCATCCGCTGCCACGGCGACTACCATCTGGGGCAACTGCTGGTCACGGGACGTGATTTCGTCCTGTCAGACTTTGAAGGAGCGGTTAATCGTACGATTGGCGACCGGCGTATTAAGCGCTCACCCCTGAACGACGTTGCAGCCCTCTTGCGGTCGTTCGATTATGTGGCGTCGTCGGTTCGATTGGATCTCAGCGGTAATCGAGGGACGACTCAAGGGATCGTGCGTCCGGAAGATCGCGCGAAGTTGGAGAGATATTCTCAAGCCTGGCAGAGCCGGCTGGAATCCGAATTCTTTCAGGTCTACACGGAGGCCGTCGAGTCTGCAGACCTGCTACCGAGGTCTGATGCCGCACGGCAGAACCTGTTGGAGCTCTCGCTGTTAGAACGGGCGCTGCGCGAAGCAGAATATGATCTCGCGGCGCGTCCCGATTGGGCGGTGATCCCGTTGACGGCGATCTTGCGTTTGCTGGCTCGACCGCAAGAGACATCCGGCGAGCGTCCGGCGTAAGCATCAAATCGAAGTTACACCGGAACGGCACGCAGCATCCGCCCGACTTCGTCGAACAGCGCCTCAACAGTCAGTGCCACGGCGACGTTCTGGTCCAGATGAATTGCCGCGGCGACGATTCGTTCTACAACATTGGACAAGCCGGTTAGTTGATCTGCAGTGGGCTGACCGTACCGTTGCCGGAACTGCGTCACCTGCGGAATGGTGCCCGGCTGTTGCGTGATGAGTTCAGTGACCGCCGTCTTGAAGAATTCCACACAGAAACGGAAATACCAGCCGGCCTGCTCGCGTTGCACAGGGGCTTCCGTCCCAGTGGCTTCGATGCCGTCCATCACAAAGCCCGTGACGGCCAGACTGTTGAATGCAGGGGCTGCCAACAAGTCGAATAGGCGATTCCGCTGGGCTCGCAGATCTCCATCGAGCAACATGGCCGCCTGCGTCAGACTGCCTTCACTGGAGGCTGCGGCAACTTGGGCTGCATCGGCGTCAGTCGTGAGTCCGTTCTTTAACAGCAACTCTGCGACATCGGCAGTCGACAACGGGCTGAACCGCAAGACCTGGCAGCGCGAACGGATCGTCGGCAGGATGCTGTCGATGTGCGTGGCGATGAGAATGATCAATGAATGCGGTGGAGGTTCCTCGAGGGTTTTTAATAACGCATTAGCGCTTTCCTCATTCAGGCGTTCGGCGTCGCAGATCAGGGCGATCTTCCGCCCACCCGCCATCGGGGTATGAGAGAGATCGTAGCACAATCCCGATTTTCCCCGCTTGTCGGCCGGACCGAGGAACGTGTCGATCGGAATTTCACGCTTGCCCTCGGGACAGCCGACAACGAACAGATCGGGGTGCGTCCCTGCGAGGACTTGTTTGCAACCGGGGCACGCACCACAAGCGTCGAACTCTTCGGCAGTGTGACGCTGGCACATCAGACACTGGGCAAATTTGAGAGCAAAGGCCCGTTTGCCGATTCCATCCATCCCGACAAACAAATAGGTATGAGCCAGCCGTTGACGAGCAATCGTCCCGCGCAACAAATCACGCTGCGTGTGGTGTCCGACGATCTCGTCCCAACTCATCGATTTGCCTCGCCATCTAGGTCAGGCCGTGCCTGACGTGTTCAACCGCTCTGATGTTTTCAGCTCCCATTGAGATTATTAGCAGAGCGAACGATGGCTTGGTACTCAGAGCACACCCGATTTCGACATTCGTCATTTTTCTTCCACATTGCCAATTGAATCTTTTCTTGTTCGACGAAATCGGATTACAATCGAGACTGACACATTCAGAGATTCAATGGGATAGTGAGAGTTCTCTCACTCGGCATTCCGCCGCAGCTTCTGTTCGATTGGGGTTCAACCAGCACATCAGCGACGATGCATGATGGATGGGGTGTGCTGGGCGAACCGGGTCAGATCTTCTATCGAAACTTGTTTCGGGAATCGTGACACATGGTGCATTACACATGTGATCGGTGCGGGCAGGCTCTCGCCGACCAACGTTTCATCGTGACACTCGAAGTCCAGCCGGCTCCCGGCACTGGCGAGTTGACCGCAGAGGATCTCGACGCGGACAACCTCCAGCACGTGGCCGAGATGCTGGACGAACTCAGCGTGAATGACGCTGCTGCGGGAACGGATCCCTTCATTCCGCATCGCAAGCAGTACGATCTATGCGCTGCGTGCCGTCAGGCCTATGTGCGCGATCCGCTAGGCTGCGGGCCCAATCGCCGATTCAAATTCAGCGGCAATTAAGTTGCGTCAATCAGCCGGTACGCGCTCGTGTCCGGGTCGAGATCGAGTGTGCTTGCGTGCCGAACCGGGGGGCTAGCGCCTGCGGCTGATGGACGGCGAAGACACTTCTCGTCGCACGCTTGATCCCGCGCGTCACTTCGTTGATGATCTGACAATCCAAATCTGACCGTCGTTCATTCAGCGACGGTTTCACCTTTCCGATTGAAAGATTCCTGATGCTGCGCTCACTGTGTCTGGTTTCCATCGCGGGCAGCATGCTGCTGCTGTCTGTTTCCGCGCAGGCTGAACTGCCCAGCAAATCAGTCCATGATTTGACGTTGCTGGTGGCTCCCGAACTGCCGAGTATCTGGCCGGTGGGGATGACGCAGCATGTCATCGTTCCCAGTCGCACATTTGGACCGGGGCCCTATCACCGAGACATGATTGTCATCGATGAGCACACCGGAACTCAGTGGGATGCCCCCGCGCATTTCGTGCCTCCGCCGGATTCCGGGTTGCCGGGAGCCGGACCGATGGGATTGATCACGGGGGAAAAAGTCCCCGCCTGGCAGTTCTGCGGTGAGGCCTGCGTGATTGATATCCGTGAGCACATCGACGAAGCCAAAGATGGTGAGAGCTATTTGATTGCTCCCGAAATCGTCCAGGCCTGGGAGAAGAAGAATCGCCCGCTGCACTTCGGTGATGTTGTCCTGTTTCGGAGTGATTACTCGGATCGCTACTACAAGCCGTTTCCCGCTGGCGAACGCTTTGTGACGACCGCCCTGCGAAAGGAAACGCCGGGTTGGCCGGCACCGACCCCTGAAACCATGCAGTACATTGGCTCCAAGGGAGTCATGACTCTGGGGCTGGATGGTGCCAGCATGGGTCCACTGCCGAATCTCGCTGTGGCCACGCACCAGGCTGGGGGGAAACTCGGGATGATCTGGACGGAGTGCGAGACCAATCTGGGATCGCTGCCAACAACGGGTGCGTTCTATGCCAAACTGCCGGCCAAACACGTGGGGGGCTCGGGGGGAGAAGTCCGGTGCCTTGCGATTTCCGAACCGATGCTCGCCGCCCGGTTGATTGAGAGTGCCAAGTCCAAGCGCGTCGCCGATCTGTCGGTAGCTCTGGATGAAGACTATCCGATTACCTGGCCCGGATATGCCCCCGGTGACGAAGCGACCCGCTATGTCGGGAAGACGTTGAATGCCTTCAGCAAAGCCCGCGGACCTTACTTTGCCCGGACGCACATTTTGGATGGTCAGGCTGGGACGCACGTGGTCGTGCCGAGCTACTCGTTGCCGCCGGAAAAATTTGACAACGCGAAGTATTCGCCTGAAGTCCAAGCCTTCTTGAAGAAGTACGAGACGAAGTATGGCCCGCGCGGGACAAGTTCGTTGACTGTCGATCAAGTTCCGCTGTCTCAGATGATGGGTGAAGCTCATGTGATTGACGTTCGGTCGCTGATCGGCACGACGAAGGAAAAGGATTGGCCAGCATCCCCGTTAATTACGCTCGATTTGATTCAAAAACACGAAGCCGCGGGGCATCCGTTGCAGGCGGGTGAGGTCGTCGTATTTCATAGCGGCTATACCGATGCGCATTTCAAACCGTTGCCGGAAGCTCCTGAACTCGATGGCATGTTTGCGGCACCGCTGGCTGGAAAAGCAGAAGGCTGGCCGGGCGTAACACCGGAAGTGATCGCCTACCTGCAATCGAAGGGCATCCGCTGCATCGGCACCGACAGCCCGACGCTGGGGGGCGTCAATCGCGAGAATTCGCTCGCCGTCAACTGGCTGGCTGCTGGTAAAGGCACACTGCTGGTCGAGTATCTGACAAATGTGGGTGCGATCCGAGACAAGAAGGCGTTCTTCATCTTTGCCCCGGTGAAGATCAAGGGATCACGTGGAGGATATGGACGGGCATTAGCGTTGTATTAGCGACAGCGAGATCCATCCCATTCGCTTACAAAGGAGCGTAGCGACAATTACTCCCCTCGCCCTGGCCGGAAAAACGAACCGGGCGGGGAGA
>JAKFVC010000254.1 GCA_021732415.1 Planctomycetaceae bacterium | reverse complement strand
AAGGTCTGCATCAACTGATTGAGGTGTTGCTCGTCGATAGTGGCGGGCCCCGGCTGGGAGCGTGCTTTTCTGAGTGCCATGATCAAGGTGTCACCAGCAGAGAGTTCCACTGTTCGCTGCGTGCAGACATCGCATTCCAGCAGGTGGGCCTCGAGTGCCAGGACGCGGGGTTCTTCGAGCGTTCCAGTGGCCAGCGCCTGCAAGTCACTTTCCGGTGGGCAATTGTGGTTGGGCATCGGATCAATTCCGGTCGCTAATCGAACAGGCAGATGCAGAGATTTTTCAGTTCACGTTCACGGTCCCGTAGCCGCGAATCGGTCGCTCGTGGTGAGCGGCATAAGAGGGTATGCGCGAACTTCCTGAAGTCTTTCAGAAAAATTTGACCCAGAAGGAAATACGACGAAGCGGCATCATCAGCACCGCAGCCGCAGGCAACTTCCGACCGTTTGCGATTCAACCTAAGTCGCGATTAAATCGATAGTTATGCCGTCAAATCAAAGATTCGGACGGGCACGCCAGCCACTTTGAAGATCCAATGCAAACGGGCAGAAGTACCCGACTTTCGAATCCACATCCGACTCACTTCTTCGTTCCTACTTAGTCGTCCAACAACCCACGGAGTTCCTCGCGCAATCTCCGAATCACGCGACAGCGGGCGATATGCACGGCGTTGGGCGTCATGCCGAATTCTGCTGCCACGTCGGACACCGGACGATCTTGAACAGTCGTCTCCCAGAAAGTTCGCCAAGTCGAACTGGCGAATTCCGCCTGGATGAGATCCAGTGCCCGAGCGGCTATATACTCGCGATACTCAGCTTCTCCTAATGACTCAGAACTTTCCGCTGCGGCGATCTCATCCCATCCGACACCGTCGCCCCCCACGGGGCGTTCCATTCTGCGCCGACGTTGTGCCTGCAACGTGTGCGTTGTCACGGTTCTTAGCCAACTGCGAAATGAGCTCTGCGGATCATATTGAAATCGCGGGAGCTTGATCAGCAGTGTTCGAAAGACTTCCTGCAACAGCTCATCGGCATCAGTAGACTGAAGTCCATGACGCCGCGACCAGTAATAGAGCAAGGGCGTGTAGAGTGTCACAAAGCGCTGCCAGGCAGCCGGATCCCCTCCTTGCCGCAGGCGCTCCAGCAATGTCGGAGAGGTATTGTGCATCAGAGAGAACTGCCCGAGGTTGATCCCGATAGTAGATATCGACTCGAAAAACGGACACGCGCGTAGAGTGCGATCAACCAATAGGAAAACCGCATGACGGCCCCGAATTCGGAACGACTCCGGATTTCCGGCTGTATATGCAACATGGACCAGCAAATGATCATCAGTATTTTGACAGCGTTGACTAGTAAGTTCCAGCGATTGGCCCGAAATTACATCCGCACCCATTCTGGCATTCTGTATCCGTTTCATATTGCCTGGCAGTCGATGGACATGCCGTTCGGAATAGGCCTTCACCATTTCTTAGCAATAAGAGGACCGCAAATGCCGGCCCGGGCATTTGCCTCACCTGCAGATTCTCGAAGGCCTATCATCACAACGATCGTACAGAGACGCTCCTAACAGAGCCCCCTTACGAAGACCCTCTTTGTCCACCAGAGAGCGGACAGCAATATGCGCTGACTTTCAGGCGTTCTGTTTCGACTTGCCACGCGTTGGCAAATAGTTCCCTTCGAATCGGCTGCGAGTTTCATGAAATCGTTTGAATCCTGCGAAACAGCGCTGGATTCTTAAATACTCGACTAAAAATGTCGTGTGCTTGGAAGCATCCGCGCTGGACTCATCGACTTAGGGCGGCTGCAACTCGAAGTGGCGACTACCTGAATCGGCCAATAGAGGGCTCCAGTTGGGATTGCATCTATGCATAAACTGCCGCTCGTGCAACGAAACTCACCCATTTCAATACGAGTGCAGCGTGGTGTAGGGCACCTGATGAGTTCCCGAGTTGTCGCGGTTTACGACGATTCGGGCAGAAAGCACAACATCGCTGGGTCGCCGCCGCAAATCGTCGATCCTTGGCATGCGGGACAACAGTGTGAACGATCATCAAGCATTCACAAGGAACCACAAGAGACGACGTTCGACCGTTTCGGGCAACTCTTTGATTTTGAGGTTTACGTTTTATGGACTTTTGCCACGACCGATGTATTACGTCGACGAAAGTTTCAGTTGATGAGTATTCGGGCGGCGCACACGAGTTACGAATGAACTGGATCAGCGGGAATGAGCGGATCGGCACTTTGGGGGATTGGGATCGCCTCGTGCCATTTCTTGATGGACCTGCTTTCGGCCCAATGGCGGCATGATTCGTGCTTCGTGAATCTTCGCCTAATTACCGTGCAAGTGAAATCTAGCACGAAGGTTGCGAGAGATTTGACTGGAAACTCGCGGTCTCCTTCATACATCTCGCACTCACTGACTCACTCTGGTGGGGCTTTGTTTATCGCAGCGGCACTTTCCGGCTGCGCTCTCGTTATGCCCGCTGAGTCACACTTCAGAAGTGCCCCGCCGTCTCTTTGTGGGCATTTGAAGACACAAGTCGCTGGTGAACTGTCATTGGATTAACAGCCCCAGGCGACACACGTCGTCGATTTCGGTCCATCTTGTTCGTTGCTTCCTGTGACACGTGGTAACTCACGTGCGATAGGTCTCTATCGCACCCGTGAATGCACAGGTCGGGTTGTTGGCTTTGCGGCTAGCAGTGTCGCTCGTTGCCCTAGTTCATGCTTCTCATCTCACGGCTACAGAATCGGCACAAACTCATGTTGTTTCATAACTGGTCGACCGTTGTACGCAATTGGTTTTCGCAAGGCACTCAATCGCACGCTGCATCACGAAAATCGCTCCGTCGCCGACAACGCCAGTTGTCTCAGGCGACGATGCTGGAACGCCTGGAAGAACGACTCGTACTGTCAGCCATCGTGGTGACGGGGACCGGAGACGCCATTGCCGCGGATGGATTTGTGACCCTGCGCGAAGCGATCACTTCGATCAACAACGGAGCCAACATCGATGCCGACGTGACGTCTGTCGGGACCTATGGCGTCAACGACTCCATCAGTTTCAACATTGTCGGCGCGGGAGTGCAGACGATTTCGCCCGCTACGGCCTTACCCACGCTCGTGAAGCCCGTCGCCATCGATGGTTATAGCCAACCGCTCGCGAGCACTAACACGTTGACTAACAGTGACAACGCCGTGCTGTTAATTCAGCTAGATGGCACCAATGCCGGACTGGGATCAAACGGACTCGTTCTGGGGGCAGGCTCTGGCGGTTCGACGGTCAGCGGATTGGTGATCAATCGCTTTGCTGGGACAGAAATCCTGGTGCAGTCCAACGGGAACACGATCACCGGCAACTTCATTGGAACGACCGCTACGGGCAATGCCAGCCTCAGCGTTACCGGCGGCTTCGGGATTGGAATCGACGGAGGTTCAAACAATACGATTGGTGGCACGACGCCAGCCGCACGCAATGTCATCGGGGGCAATTCCGATGGCATTAATCTCAATACCGGTTCTCAGAGCAATGTGATCCAGGGGAATTTTGTGGGAGTCGGCGCGGATGGCACGACACCGGTGACCAACCGCTTTCACGGCGTGGCGCTGCAGGGCAACGGCGGACTGGGGGTGCAAAACAACCAGATCGGCGGCACTGTGGCTGGTGCCGGCAATACGATCGCTAACAATGGCGCTGCGGGAGTGGCCGTGTTTGGCGATGCGAACGTCGCTCCCCAGAACAGCGGCAATGCCATCCTCGGCAACTCGATCTTCAACAATGGACTCCTCAGCCCCGCGACTCGGCTGGGAATTGATCTCGTCGGGACCGGCAGCTATCCGGCGGATGACGGCGTGACCGCCAACGATTCGATTGATGGCGATGGCGACAGCGGCCCGAACCTGCTGCAGAACTATCCCGTTCTGACGTCCACTACGAGCGACAGCGTCAGCACCACGATCGTGGGCACGCTCAACAGCCGAGCTGACACGAACTATCGTATTGAGTTCTTCTCCAGTTCCACAACCAGCGGGACGGGGCATGGCGAAGGCCAGACATACCTGGGATTCGCCAACGTCACGACCAACGCCGCGGGCAATGTCCATTTCAACACGACACTCACGACACCAGTATCGAACGGACAGTTCATCTCAGCGACCGCCACGAGTGTGGACACGACGTCGACCCCCGCTCCCACCAGTCCGGCGGGCGTCCTGGGTACCGCGTCGACCTTCGCGATCCTGGCTGGCGGTGCGGTGTCGGCAACTCTGACCGATGTCACCGGAGATATCGGTCTGTTCCCCGCGGCCGCGGTCACTGCCACGGGCAATAATTCCGGGACGATCCATAACGGAGATGCTGTCGCCGCTCAGGCTCAGGCGGATCTTACCGCAGCTTACAACTTCCTCGGGGCACAGCCCATCACGATGCAAATGGCCGGCGATCTTGGAGGTCTGACCCTGACCCCGGGCGTCTATCATTTCACCGCAGCGGCGACTTTGACAGGGACGCTGACGCTCGACACGCAGGGGGACCCCGATGCGGTCTTCGTATTTCAATTTGATGCGGCGTTCGCTGCCGCCGCCGCTTCCTCTGTGGTCTTCACGAATGGCGCGACCGACAGCCTCTACTGGAGGGGTGCCGCTGCGTTTGGCCTGGGGGCTGATGCCCACTTCTTAGGCAACATTGTGGGCAACGTGGCCATTACGATGGGCGCCGGAGCCACATTGGCTGACGGCCGAGCCTTGTCGCGAGGGGGCGCCGTGACGACATCGGGCGGCTCTGTCGACCTGACCAGCACCATACCGCCATCTCCCTCCACTCCCAATAACACTTCAGAATTCTCCGCCGACCTGCTGGTTCCCACGCTGGTCGTCGCGCCGGTCATCACCGCCACGACGTTCATCATTGTGACAGGCACCGGCGACGCGGTGGCATTTGATGGTGTCGTCACTCTGCGCGAGGCGATGCTCTCGATTAACAGCGGGGCGAACATCAACGCCGACGTGATGGCCTACGGGACGTACGGCGTCAACGACACCATCAGTTTCAACATTCCCGGCACGGGTGTGCAGACGATTTCTCCGGCGACACCATTGCCAATCATGGTGAAACCAGTGGACATCGACGGCTACACTCAACCGGGGACCAGTTCCAATACATTGGGGACCACCGACAACGCTGTCTTATTGATTCAGATCAGCGGCACTTCGACCGGAGTTGGGGCGAACGGGTTGGTCTTCGGCACGGGATCGAGCGGCTCCACTGTCAGCGGCTTAGTGATCAATAGTTTCAACGGGGCCGGCATCCTGGTGCAATCCAGCGGCAACACGATTGCGGGCAATTTCGTCGGCACCAACGCCACGGGCAATGTCGGCCTGAGCATCACCAGCGGTTTTGGCATCGGGATCGAAGGGGGCTCGACCAATACGATTGGCGGCACTACACCCGCCGCGAGAAACGTCATCGGGGGCAATTCCGACGGCATCAACCTCAACACGGGCTCTCAGAGCAATGTGATTCAGGGGAACTTTATTGGAGTCGGCGCGGATGGCACGACGGCGGTGACGAACCGCTTCCACGGCATTGCCCTGCGGGGGAACGGCGGACTGGGTGTGCAAAACAACCAGATCGGCGGTACGGTGGCTGGTGCGGGAAACACGATCGCCAATAGCGGTTCCGCTGGTGTGGCCGTGTTCGGGAATTCTGCACTCGAACCACAGAACAGCGGCAACGCCATTCTCGGCAATTCGATCTTCAACAACGGACTCCTCAGCCCCGCGACTCGGCTGGGAATTGATCTCGTCGGAACCGGAAACTATCCGGCGGACGACGGCGTGACACTGAATGATTCCGTTGACGGTGATGGAGACAGCGGCCCCAATCTGCTGCAGAATTTCCCCATACTGTCATCCGCAACAGGTGACTCAGTGAGCACCACGATCGTGGGCACGCTCAACAGCCGAGCCGACACGCTCTACCGGATTGAGTTCTTCTCCAATTCCACAGCCAGCGCGAGTGGTCACGGCGAGGGACAGACGTTTGTCGGCTTCACCGACGTGACGACCGACGAGACCGGCAATGCCAGTTTCAATGCGACTCTCATGACAGCGGTGCCGAATGGGCGATTCATCACGGCGACCGCTACGAGTGTCGAAACCACCTCAACCCCCGTTCCCACCAGTCCGGCGGGCGTCCTGGGTTCCGCGTCGACCTTCGCGATCCTGGCTGGCGGTGCGGTGTCGGCAACCTTGACCGATGTCACCGGAGATATCGGTCTCTCCCCTGCGGCGGCCGTCACTGCCACGGGTAATAATTCCGGGACGATCCATAACGGAGATGCCGTCGCGGCTCAGGCTCAGACTGATCTCACCGCAGCCTATAACTTCCTCGGGGCCCAGCCAGTTACGGCGCAAATGGCCGGCGATCTGGGGGGACTGACGCTGACTCCGGGCGTCTATCATTTCACCGCGGCAGCCACGTTGACAGGGACGTTGAAGCTCGACACACAAGGCGACCCCGACGCAGTTTTCATCTTCCAATTTGACGCCGCGTTCGCTGCCGCCGCCGCTTCCTCTGTGGTCTTCCTCAATGGTGCCACCGACAGTCTGTACTGGAAGGGTGCCGCCGCGTTTGGCCTAGGGGCGGATGCGCACTTCTTAGGCAACATAGTGGGGAACGTGGCCATCACAATGGGCGCCGGTGCCACGTTGGCTAACGGCCGAGCCTTGTCGCGAGGGGGGGCCGTTACGACATCGGGCGGCTTCGTCGATCTGACCAGCACCATACCGCCATCTCCCTCCACTCCCAATAACACCTCGGAATTCTCCGCCACCCGGCTAAACGTCAATTTGAGCATCGTCGATCCGAGCGTCACGCTGAGCGTTTCGCCCGCAACATTCGGGGAAGCGGCCGGCACATCCACAGTCACGGCCACGTTGTCCGCCACGTCGCTGCTGCCCGTCACGGTCACGTTGGCCTTCAGTGGCACGGCTTCCGACGGCCTTGACTACACACATCCCGGCGCAGTGATCGTGATCCCGGCTGGCAGTCAAACCGGAACGCTGACGCTCACCGCGACACCGGATCTACTGGACGAGGCCAACGAGACGATTATCGTCGACATCAGCGGCGTGACCAACGGCACTGAGTCGACTCCGCAGCAAGTGACGGCCACGATCATTGATGACGACTCGACACCTACGCTGTCGGTCAGCGACTTCGCGGTGTTGGAAGGAAACTCGGGCACGACCAACGCGGTGTTTACTGTCACGCTGTCGGCACCCAGCGGCCAGACCGTCACCGTCGAGGCGACTTCCGCCAATGGTACCTCCAGCTCCCCTGCGGATTACGTCGCACTGGCTGCCACAACACTGACGTTCCTGCCTGGCGAGATCACTAAGACAGTCACGGTCGCCGTCAAGGGCGATGTGACGGTTGAGCCGAACGAAACCTTGTTCGTCAATCTGACGGGCGCGACGAATGCCACCATCGCCGATGGTCAGGGGATGAATACGATCATCAACGATGACCCCGTTCCTCCGTCCGCCCCGGCATTGTCGATCAGCGACTTCGCGGTCTTGGAGGGGAACTCTGGTACTACCAATGCCGTGTTCACGGTCACTCTGTCGGCGGTCAGCGCGCAGACTGTCACCGTCGTGGCGACTTCCGCCAACGGCACAGCCAATTCATCCTCGGATTACAGCACATTAGCTCCCACGACACTCACGTTCCTGCCTGGTGAGACAACGAAAACGGTCACGGTCCTCGTCAACGGCGATCTGACTGCCGAGTCTAACGAAACCCTATTTGTCAATCTGACCGGCGCGACCAATGCGACAATCGCTGATGGTCAGGGCCTGAACACAATCATCAACGACGACCCGGTTCCGCCATCCACCCCAACACTGTCAATCAGCGACTTCGCGGTGCTGGAAGGGAACGCGGGCACGACCAACGCCGTCTTCACCGTGACCCTGTCAGCGATCAGCGCTCAAACGGTCACCGTCGTGGCAACTTCCGCCGACGGTACGGCCACGATTCCATCCGATTACCTGGCACTCCTGCCGACGACACTGACGTTCCTGCCCGGCGAGACCACTAAGACTGTCACGGTCGCCGTCAACGGTGATACGCTGGCCGAAGGGAACGAAACGCTTTTCGTCAATCTGACCGGCGCGACCAATGCCACCATCGCCGATGGCCAAGGGATGAGTACGATCATTAATGATGATCCAGTTCCCCCCGCCTCATCGACGCTGTCAATCAGTGATTTCGCGGTGTTGGAAGGAAATTCGGGTACGACCAACGCGGTCTTTACGGTCACCCTGTCTACGGTCAGTGCCCAGACTGTCACGGTCGTAGCAACCTCCGCCAACGGCACCGCCAGTTCTGCCTCGGATTATATCGCCCTGGCTCCTACGACACTGACATTCCTCCCCGGTGAGTTCAGCAAGACCGTTACCGTCGCCGTCAATGGCGACGTTTCGGTGGAAACGGATGAAACTTTCTTCGTCAATCTGACCGGCGCGACCAATGCCACCATCGCCGATGGTCAAGGGCTGAACACGATCATCAATGATGATCCCGTGCCTCCGTCCTCACCGACGCTGTCGATCAGCGACTTCGCCGTACTGGAAGGCAACACCGGGACGACCAACGCGGTCTTTACGGTGACCCTGTCTGCGGTCAGTGCCCAGACTGTTACAGTCGTGGCAACCTCCGCCAATGGCACCGCCAGTTCTGCCTCGGACTATGTCGCCTTAGTTCCTACGACACTGACATTCCTGCCGGGGGAACTCAGCAAGACGGTCACGGTAGCGATCAACGGTGACTTGACGGCCGAGCCGAATGAAACCCTCTTCGTCAATCTGACGGGTGCCGCGAATGCCACCATTGCCGACGGTCAAGGGCTGAATACAATCATCAATGATGACCCCGTTCCCCCGGCCTCGTCGACGCTTTCAATCAGTGATTTCGCGGTATTGGAAGGAAACTCGGGCACGACCAACGCGGTCTTTACAGTGACCTTGTCTGCGGTCAGCGCACAGACTGTCACGGTGGTGGCAACCTCCGCCAACGGCACCGCGACGACACCCTCCGATTACGTGGCCCTAGTTCCCACGATATTGACATTCCTGCCTGGCGAGACCAGTAAAACGGTCACCGTTGCCATCAACGGCGACACCGCAAATGAAGGGGACGAAGCGTTCGTCGTCAATCTGACCAGCGCGACCAATGCCACGATCGCCGACGGCCAGGGGTTGATGACAATCATTAACGACGACCCGATTCCGCCGGCCTCCGCAACCCTGTCGATCAGCGACGTTGTGATGGTGGAAGGCAATGCCGGTACGACCAACGCCGTGTTCACGGTCTCTCTCTCGGCGATTAGTGCTCAGACAGTCACAGTGGTGGCAACTTCCGCCGACGGCACCGCCAATACTCCGTCCGATTACCTGGCACTCCTGCCGACGACACTGACGTTTCTGCCTGGTGAGACCAGTAAGACCGTGACCGTCGCGGTGGTCGGTGACACGGTCGACGAAGTCAATGAAACGTTCTTCGTGAACCTGACCACTGCGGCCAATGCCACGATCACCGACAATCAAGGGATGGGGACGATTACCAACGACGATTCCCCTCTGCCACCCACTCCGACACTGTCGGTCAGTGATTTTGCCGTATTGGAAGGCAATGTAGGGACGACTAACGCCGTCTTCACGGTGACGCTGTCGGCCGTCAGCGAACAGACAGTCACGGTTGTGGCGACTCCCGCCAACGGTACTGCCACGACTCCCTCCGACTACGCCTCTTTGGGTGTCACGACATTGACATTCCTCCCTGGCCAGACCACTCAAACCGTCACGATCGTCGTCAACGGAGACACTGTGAATGAACCGAACGAAACGCTCTTTGTCAATCTGACGGGTGCGACGAATGCCACGATCGCCGACGGCCAGGGGTTGATGACCATTATCAACGACGACCCCGTTCCCCCAGCCGCGTCGACACTGTCGATCAGCGATTACGCGGTTTTGGAAGGGAACGCGGACACGACCAACGCCGTGTTCACAGTCACTCTGTCAGCCGTCAGTGCTCAGACCGTGACCGTCTTGGCGACATCGGCCGACGGCACGGCCACGACTCCCTCGGATTACCTGGCGTTAGTTCCCACAACACTGATCTTCCTTCCCGGCGAGACCACCAAGACCGTCACAGTTGCCGTCAATGGCGACACGGCGAACGAAGGGAATGAAACGTTCCTCGTCAATCTGACCGGTGCCACCAATGCCACGATCACCGATGGCCAGGGGCTGATGACGATCATCAACGACGATCCTGTCCCGCCGGCCTCCCCGACGTTGTCCATCAGCGATTTCGCGGTACTGGAAGGGAATGCGGGCACGACGACGGCAGTCTTTACTCTCAGTCTATCAGGGGTAAGCTATCAAACCGTGACAGTGGTAGCGACTTCCACGGATGGTAACGCCACAACTCCGACCGATTACCTGGCGATGTTGCCGACGACGCTGACGTTTCTCCCCGGCGTCACCAGCCAGACCGTTAGTGTGACGGTCAATGGTGACGTAACAATCGAGCCGAATGAAACATTCTTCGTCAACCTGAGTCTCCCCACCAACGCCACGGTCGCCGACGGTCAGGGATTGGGAACGATCATCAACGATGACCTCGTACCACCACCCGCGCCGACACTGTCCATCAGCGACTTTGCGGTGTTGGAAGGCAACTCGGGCACGACCAATGCCGTGTTCACAGTGACTCTGTCAGCGGTTAGCGCTCAAACGGTCACTGTCATGGCGACCTCCGCCGACGGTAACGCGACCACTCCGAACGATTACCTCGCACTGCTGCCAACGCCACTGACGTTCCTCCCTGGCGAGACCAGCAAGACCGTCAGTGTGGCGGTCAATGGTGATGTCACGATCGAGCCGAATGAAACGTTCTTCGTCAACCTGACGGGAGCCATCAATGCCACCGTTGCCGACGCTCAGGGGTTGGGGACGATCATCAACGACGACCTCGTGCCGCCGCCCACGCCGACGCTGTCAATCAGTGATTTCGCGGTGCTGGAAGGGAATGCGGGCACGACCAATGCCGTCTTTACCGTGACTTTGTCCGCTGTGAGTGGACAGCCTGTGACCGTCGTCGCGAGTTCCGCTGATGGCAACGCGACGACTCCGACCGATTACCTGGCACTGCTGCCGACGACGCTGACGTTCCTCCCGGGGGAGACCAGTAAGACCGTCAGCGTGGCGGTCAATGGAGATGTGACCATCGAACCGAACGAATCGTTCTTCGTCAACCTGAGCCTTGCCACGAACGCCATCGTCGCCGACGGCCAGGGGTTGGGGACGATCATCAACGACGACCTCGTGCCGCCGCCTGCCCCGACGCTGTCGATCAATGATTTCGCGGTGTTGGAAGGCAACTCAGGCACGACCAATGCCGTGTTCACAGTCACCTTGTCGGCCGTCAGCGCACAGACGGTGACAGTCGTGGCGGCTTCCGCGGATGGCAATGCCAATTCACCCGCCGACTATCTGGCGTTGGCTCCCACGACACTGACATTCCTCCCCGGCGAGACGAGCAAGTCCATCACGGTGGCAGTCAACGGCGATCTGACGACCGAGCCCAATGAGAATATGTTCGTCCACCTGACTGGTGCGACCAATGCCACGATCTCCGACAATCAGGGGCTGCTGACGATCATCAATGATGACCTTGTGCCTCCGCCCGCTCCCATGCTGTCGATCAGCGATGTCACTGCTGTGGAAGGTAGCTCGGGCACGACCAACGCCGTGTTCACGGTCACTCTGTCGGCAGTCAGTGCCCAGGCAGTGACAGTCCTGGCTTCCTCCGCGGATGGGGGCGCAACGACTCCCACCGATTACCTGGCCCTCGTTCCCACGATGCTAACGTTCCTCCCTGGGGAGACCAGCAAAACGATCACGGTTGCGGTCAATGGTGACGCTCAGTCCGAATCCGATGAAACATTCTTCGTCAACTTGACCGGTGCGACCAATGCCACCGTCTCAGACGGTCAGGGCGTGGGCACGATTACCAATGATGACCAATCAGCGGGCAATGCCGCCCCGATGTTCATCGATGCCTCGCCGACATTCTCAATTCCCGAGAATTCCACGGTGGGAACGTTCGTGGGGGCGGTTCCCGCTACGGACTCAGACCTGCCAGCTCAGACATTGACGCATTCGATCGTTAGTGGAAATGCCAGCGGCGCTTTCGCGATCGATCCGGCTACCGGTCAAATCACCGTAGCGAATTCCACTCCACTGAACTTCGAAGTCACCACCTCGTTTACACTCAACGTCCAAGTCACAGACAACAGCAGTCCGACCCCCGGAACGGCGACCGCAGTCGTGGTCATCAACGTGACCAACGTGGGCGCGCTGATCACGATCCCGAATCCCGCGGGAACGTACCAGATCGGCAACCGCACGCCGGCCCTGGTCGCGCCCGACGCGACATTCACCGACGAAGATGTCGCGCTTCCGAACTTCTCCAATGCCACCTTGACGGTGTCGATTGTCGCTGGACGGTCGAAGGGCGATCAACTCAAACTCGTGAAGGGCAGCAGTGGCAGCGCGATCCATACCAAAGGACACAAGGTCTTCGCGGGCAGCGTGCAGATTGGCACGTTCTTGAGCGGCGGAAGTACTCGGCACCCCAACCTGGTGGTCACATTCAACAACAACGCCACGCTGGAATCCGTGCAAAACGTATTGCACAGCGTCAACTTCCGTGCCAGAAACGGCGCGGGAACGACACGCACGCTCCATCTGCAAGTCACCAACATTGGCGGAGTCAACAGCAACGTGGCGACACACGACATTCGTGTGACAAGCCGCTCATGATGGTTAGTTCGCCTGAGTTGTGAAGGTCTTTACGCACCGCGCACTCGCCGCTAAGGGCGAGTCGGTGGAGTCCGGTCTCGGGAGCGTACTCGTCGCTGATGCCGCCTGGGAACAGGACCGAATGCGGTTACTGACGATAGTACCGGCCCCTGCAAACCGCTTACCCCGAGCACGGCACGGCGAACTGGGTCTCGACGAAGGGTGGGCTCTCGCCCATCATGTGCGCGAAGCAATCGCTGCCGATCGTTCCGGCACAAAGCGGCCGATCATTGCCATCGTCGATGTCCAGAGCCAGGCCTACGGGCGTACCGAGGCACTCTTGGGCATCCATCTGTCCCTCGCCGCTGCAGCCGACGCCTACGCGACGGCCCGCATGGCTGGCCATCCGGTCGTCGCACTGACGGAGCAAAAAGTAATTGTGAACTTGGCTCGCTCGAGACTCGAGCTTTATCCATGACTAAAAGATAATTGTGATCCTTTTCACGCTCATCTCGCAATACCTTTCGGCCTCGTTGTCGAATGTCGATAGCAAGCAACTTTGTTGAATTCGGGAGAGCCCAGCAATGCGTCGATCGAAGGCTTTGCCGCGCGGCTTTTCACTGATCGAATTGCTGGTTGTGATTGCGATTCTCGCAGTCTTGGTAGCCTTACTGTTGCCGGCTGTTCAACAGGCATGTGAGGCCGCGCGCCGCTCGCAGTGTAAGAACAATCGCAAGCAGATCGGATTGGCATTGCAGAATTATCACGATTCGTTTGCCATATTTGCTTGTCACATGAGCGCCGGATATCTGCCCGGTGCGGTCGGCCGAGGCAGCGTGTTCGTTCACTTATTGCCTTATATGGATCAGTCGCTACTTTACAATCAACTTAACTTTGTTAACGGCACCAATGTCGCAGAACAGACTGCTAATGGAATCCAGGTCGACACCATCGAAGTCAGGAGTTACATCTGCCCTTCGGAGCCGCATCCCATTAATTCGGACGGGGTCGTGAATTCCAGCTACTGGACCAATTCCGGAGCTCAGAAGTCGCCCGGTAACTGTACTATGTTTCCAATCGGCGGCGCGGCCAATGGCTATTTCGTTACGGGCTCAGCAAATTGGGCCGCGACCCTGAATCCCAGCGAGGTATCGGGAGTGTTCGCACGCCATGCGTGGGCAGCGCGGATGCGAGATATCACTAACGGAGTTTCGAATACACTCGCCTTCGCAGAAGTCCGGGCCTATTGTTCCCACGACCTCGCTGCGGGCTGGGCGGCCAATGATCGCGGCGCCGGATTGACAACGCAACCGATTAATTGGAAATCGTGTCCTGAGGACTACACTCGCAGCGGCGGCAACACCTGTAATTCTCCTGACGATGCAAACGTAGAGATGGGGTTTAAATCGCCTCATGTCGGCGGCGCCCATTTTGTGTTGTGCGATGGATCTGTGCGATTCATCAGCGAGACCGTCGACTATGGCACGTACCAGGCCTTGGGTGACCGTCGCGATGGTAAGGTTGTCGGTGATTTCTAGACTTGACGTTGCAGGGTCTCGATCGAGAGTCCCTCAACCTGCTGCAGGATCGCAGGCATGATACGCGAAAGCGTGTCCACTACTCGGGAACATTGTTCGAGATTGCCGTGGGCTGCATGCTCTTCAAGCTGTGACGCAGTCACGCTCCCGACAGAGGAGAATACACCGATTAGTCCACATAACTTGTGGGCAGCCTCGCGCAGTTGCGATGTGTCGCGATTTTCCCAGGCTTCTTGAACCGCTCGGTGACATTCCGGGAGTCGAGTTTGGAACGTCTGGCACAGTTTGTTCAAGATGGCTTCATCGTCTCCGCAGGCTGCCAGCAGTACGCGTGCGTCGATGAAATTTGGGTTGTCGTCAGGTACCGAAAAATGGCAAACAGCCGGGGCCGGCGTCTTGATCTGCATAACTCGGTCGATCGCTTGCCACAACGCGGCAGTTTGAATGGGTTTGGCCAGGAAATCATCCATGCCGGCTGCCAGGCACTTGTCGCGATCCTCGGGTCGCGTGCGTGCGGTGAAGGCGATGACTGGCAAATGTCCGCCGGCCAGGCGTTCTCGCTCGCGGATTGAACGAATTACTTCAAAGCCGTCCAGTTCAGGCATGTGGACATCCAACAGCAACAGGTCGAACGTCCCCTCGCTGGCGAGATTGAGCGCTTCGCGACCGTTCATCGCAATACAGACATGGTGCCCCCTACGCAGCAGTAATTGTTCCAGAAGCTGGACATTAAAGTCGTTGTCCTCAGCGACCAAAATTCGCAGCGGCGCAGTGGTTTGGGAGGAAGAGAGGGGTGATTGCTGAGCCGGCTCAGCTTTGGACGCTATCGGCACGCCGCCATTGGAACGACTCATCACCAGGTAAATTGTTTGGAGCAATTCGTCTTGCCGGACTGGCTTGAGAAGACGCTCGTTAATTGCGATTTCATGCGCGCGTGTGGCGTCGCCAGGCCTGTCTCCGGAGGTCAGCAGTATAATTCGTGTTGTGGAAAATTCGGTTTGCTCGCGAATCCATTTAGCGAGATCCAGCCCATCGGAATCGGGCATTCGCGCGTCGAGCAAGACGAGAGGATACTCGCGCCCCCGCAGGACACTCTGTCGCAAAGCGGCGATTGCCGCATCACGGTCGCCCACGGCCAGCGGGTCCATCATCCAGCCCTGCAGCCATTTCTCTAGGATGTGCCGATTCGTCGCGTTGTCGTCGACAATTAGCACGGGGAGTTGTTGGAGCAAGACTGGAGGACTGACAGCCGCGGGGCTCGAATCAAGTGCAGGGCCCCCGAAGGTCGCGGTGAAGGTAAAGGTGCTGCCTCGGCCAGGCTCGCTCTCCAGGTCCATGATACCACCCATCAGTGTTACCAATCGCGAGGTGATTGTAAGTCCGAGCCCCGTACCTCCGTACTTGCGTGAGGTCGACATTTCCTCTTGCTCGAACGCGCGGAAGATCGCTTCATGTTTATCGGCCGCGATCCCAATCCCGGTATCGGTCACGGAGAAGAGTAACTGCGTTCCTTCTGCCGGCGCGGCGCTTCCCACCGTCTCAACGCGCACCACGACCTCACCCATGTCGGTAAATTTAATGGCGTTACCAACGAGGTTGAGCAGGACCTGGCGCAGCCGGCCGGCGTCTCCCACCAGCGTGTCGGGGATGTCCGGCTGGATATTGCAGACCAGCTCCAGACCTTTGCGATGGGCCCTGACCGCGAGCGTTTGCAGTGTATCTCCGACAACAGATCTTAGTGAGAGGTCCGCCAGATCGAGTTCCAGTTTGCCGGCTTCAATTTTGGAGAAGTCGAGGAGATCATTAATAATGCCGAGCAAGTTATCCGCCGCCGACTTGACCGTTTTCAGGTACTGCCGCTGTTCCTCAGACAAGGTCGTGTCAAGCGTCAGTTCGGTCATGCCGAGGATGGCGTTCATAGGGGTTCGAATCTCGTGACTGACGTTTGCCAGAAATTCATCTTTGGCTCGATTGGCAGACTCAGCGGCCACTTTAGAGATGCGCAACTCATCTTCCACCAGCTTGGCATCCGTGATGTCTGTGCAGGTACCAAACCATTTGAAGATGCCCCCCACGCTGTCGCGGATCGGCACGCCGCGTGTCTTGAACCAGCGATACTCGCCGTCGTATCGCCGGACGCGGTATTCCACATCGTAAGCGCTGCGTTCTGCGATGGAATCCAGCCAGGCATGGCGAGTTTCTTCGCGGTCGTCCGGGTGGAGAGTTTCGAGCCACTGCCAGCCGAGCAGATGACTTTCCGAGACTCTGGTGTGTTGCGTCCACTGCGTGCTGAAGTAGTCACAGGAGCCATCAGGGGTGGCGGTCCACACCAGTTGCGGGAGCGCTTCGTTCAGACTGCGCCAGCGATGTTCACTCTCCCGCAAGGCCTCCTCAACGCGCTTCCGTCCGGTGATGTCTTCTGCCAGTCCAGCGATCCGCGAAGGCTGGCCATCCGGCGCGTGAATTGGGAAGGCGCGGCTCCTTACCCAACGCACCGCGCCGTCCGACCTGAGCACTCGGAACTCCAAGTCTGAGAACTGACCTCGGCGGCGCTGCTCGTGGTTCTCGGTGACTGCCGTAGTGTCATCCGGGTGAATACCTTCCAGCCAGGATCGCGGGTATTCATAAAGACTCTCGCAGCTTCGCCCCCAGACCTCTTCGTAGGCCGGGCTGATATACAGCACCCGTTCGCTCCGCACATCGGACATCCAGAAGATTTCATGTATGTTCTCGGCGAGTTGACGAAAGCGATCGTTGGCCTCATTCCGATGTTGGACCAGGGCGTCCGCCATTCGGTTGTAACCGGCGGCGAGTCGGCCGAGCTCGTCCGCCGAATTGGTGTTGAGACGGATATCGAGGTTGTCCTGTCTGATGGCTTCGACGGCGGCATCGAGTTCGCCGACGGGCCGCATGATGCTTTGAGTCAATCTCGTCAGCACGGCGGCCGAGGAGAGCAGGGCGGCGAGAGTGATCAGGCCCACAATCACGCTGGAGCGCCTGGCGTCCCGGCGAGCTTGGACACCTTCCTGTTGCATTGCTTCGACATTCGACGAGCGAAAATAGCGGGCATCCGTCACCGCTTGATGGTGCGCGGGCTTCACCTGGGAATGGTAGATCTCAAACGCGCCCGGTTGGGTGGCAGCAGCCATCAACGTGTCGCCGATCTTGCGATAGGCTTTGGTGTTCCGGTCCAAGGTGGCGTACGCATGCTGTTCACTATCATTCCGCAGTCGTGGTCGCAATCCCGAGTAGGCCGCGTCGAAGTGAGCGCGCTCGGTTGCCAGTTCCACTCGCGCTCCGGCCACGTCGCCACTCATCGCCAGCAACAGAACGTCATCCTCCCGCTCCAGGGCGGTGATCAATTCCACGGCAACGTCGATAGTGTCCTGGTGCTGAGCGAGCGTGTCGACCAGCGTTGTCCCCAGCCGGTGGAATGTAAAGACACTCCAGATTCCACAACTGACGACCGCGGCCAGCAACAAACAACCCGACACGATGAAACGCGTGCGCAAGCTTTGAACTCTCATGAATACTCCTCGTTGAGGCGAATCATTCGACGATATGCGAATCGAGTGCCAGACTGCGTAATCTCGCCTCCGGGGCAGACGATGACCGCGTTGGGGCATGGACTCCAGGGTGCTGTTTTATCTAACGAGCTCTAACGCCAACAATCGTTGGTGACATTAAACTCGCTCGAACCGGCCCGAGGTTTGCTGGACTTTCTGCTGGATCTGGACCACAATGCGGTCGGTCACTTGTCTCCTGGGATGAACGTAGGTTGCGACCCAAGCATGGCACATTTATTGCTGATTGATGATGACCCTGACATCGTTGCCGAACAAGTGCGATCCGCGTTTCCGGCTCCCGGACATCGATTCGACGTGGCTCTCTCCGGTGCTGATGGCCTGAAGCAAATCGCTGCCACCCCGCCGGATGTGATTCTTCTTGACCTGCGTCTCCCAGATCAGTCTGGGTTAGAAGTCTACGAGCAGATCCGCCGGGTGGATGCGCGGATCTCGGTCATTTTTATTACCACAGCGATGGGGGCAGACGCTGCGATCGAGGCGATGAAGCTGGGGGCGTACGACTATCTCTTCAAGCCGCTCGACCTGCGTCAATTGCGACGCGTTGTGGGTGAAGCCTTGGATGTCAGCGACCGCATGCGCAAGCCCGCGGTGCTCACCGAACCCGATTCGGACCACGATGTGGATGGTGCCATTATCGGTAACTGTCCGGGGATGCTGGATGTCTACAAAGCGATTGGTCGAGTTGCGAATCAGGACGTTTCCGTATTAATCACGGGTGAGACAGGCACGGGAAAAGAGCTCGTGGCGCGTGCGATCTACCAGCATAGCCATCGCTCAAAGGAGCTGTATCTCGCGCTGAACTGTGCAGCGATTCCCGAGAACTTGCTGGAAAGCGAATTGTTCGGACACGAAAAAGGCGCATTCACCGGTGCCGACCGTCGTCGCATCGGCAAGTTTGAACAATGCAATGGCGGTACCATTTTCCTGGACGAGATTGGTGACATGCCACTCTCCCTGCAGGCCAAGATGCTGCGTCTGCTGCAAGAACAATCGTTTGAACGCGTGGGAGGCAATGAGACCATCCGCACCGACGTGCGCTTGATTGCCGCCACACACCACCATCTTTCCAACGATTCCACCGAGGGGAAGTTTCGCTCGGACCTGTATTATCGCCTGAGCGGATTTGCCATTCATCTGCCTCCATTGCGGGAACGTGGCCAAGACCTGGAGATGCTGGTCCGCCACTATTTGCGCCAGGGGAGTCGCGAACTCGCGCGTGAGATAAAAGAGATTGCCCCCGAGGCACTCGAGCGGCTCCGCCGCTATCCCTGGCCTGGCAACGTCCGCGAGTTACGCAGCATTCTCAAGCAAGCCCTGCTGCAAGCGCGCGGAACGATTCTCCTTCCGGCCTTTCTGCCGCCGCTTAACGGAGAGACCAGCGAACGGGAGGTGGTGACCGCACCAGCCAGGGAAGAGTTCAGCCTGGAAGCATTGCTGGGTTCGAGCCTGGCCTCCGATCAAGGCGATCTCTACGCCGAAGCGCATCGCCAACTAGATCGACTCCTGTTAGCCCGTGTCCTCGCCGATACGGGAGGCAATCAGCATCAGGCCGCGCTCCGCTTGGGAATCGCACGTGAGACCTTGCGCCGTAGACTCCGCGAATTGGGGATGCACGTCACTCGGCAGCTCTCTGTCGATGCCGACGACCAGTAATAGATTGTCAGTCGAATATTGATCGGCCTCATCATTTCTGCACGTCGAATTTGTCATACATCTCAGCTGGACGATTCTGAGCCAACTGCCTCAAAACTTGCCCGCTTCTAAGAAGTAGATGGGCATAACAAGTCGACCAAGTAAACTCGGAGGCGTCGGCCACGGAGATTCCGATTCTTGGGCAACTGCCTCAACCTCTGCCACGGCTCGCGGGTGGCATACTGCTTCTACTAGGCGGCACTTTCTCAATCCGCGAAGTGTCCTCGATGTGGCAGAACAGATGAACCACGAATAACTTCGGATTTGTGGCGCATCCCGGAAGACCAGCGCCAAACGCTTGTAAGCGGCGTCGGCACACATGTTGCGTTAGTGCCCAAACCATGTGGCCCCCTATAAGTGGATGCCATTCTTTTGTCCGGAAACTTGACCAGGAGAACACGCCATGTCCGATAGTAATCGCCGAAATTTTCTGGCCGGAGCAGCGCTCTTCGCCGCGACCACAACCGCCATGTTGACGAGCCGAGCGACTGAAGCGGGTGATCCCAGTTTCATGAACAATGTTCCCGACCCGGCGCTCTCCGGCAAGGAGTTGCCTACCTTTAAATTTGCCTTGGAGAAATCGGAAGGCAAAGTGATCGGCAAAAGTTCCGGCAAAGAGGCTACCGTGTTGCAACTGCCGATCTCCAAGGGGATCGCCGGTGTCTCGATGCGGCTGGAGCCAGGAGCCATGCGTGAACTGCACTGGCACGCGACCGCAGCCGAATGGGCGTTCGTCGTCGAAGGGCGGGTTCGCACGACTGTCATCGATCCTCAGGGAAATGCCGAAACGAATGACTTCGGACCCGGAGACGTCTGGTACTTTCCACGCGGCCATGGTCACATGCTGGAAAGCCTGGGGAACGAGTCAGCACACTTCATTCTTATCTTCGACAACGGCTACTTCTCCGAATTCGGCACGTTCAGCATCAGCGATTGGATCGGCCACACCCCCAAGCCGCTGCTGGCGAAGAACTTTGGAGTTCCCGCATCGGCTTTCGATGGATTTCCCAAGGACGAGGTCTACTTCGCCCGTGGCGCCGTGCCTCCGGAGCAGCCGGCGAGTCCGCTGCAGGGGCGAAAGCTGCCCCCGCAAACGCACAAATACGAAATGCTTGAGCAGCCCCCTCACAAGATCTTCAAGGGTGGCCGGGAGTGGCGAGTCGATTCCTCGCGGTTCCCAATCTCCAAGACGGTCACTGGCGTGATCCTCGATCTCGAGCCCGGTGCGTTGCGTGAACTCCATTGGCATCCGAATGCCGACGAGTGGCAGTACGTGATCGAGGGAGACATCAGCGTCACCATGTTTGGCTCGCACGGCCGTTATCGCACGGAAACGATGGAAATGGGTGACGTGGGTTATATCCCGCAGGGTTATGGGCACTCGATCGAAAACATTGGCAAAAAGCCCTGCCGGATCCTTATCGGATTCAACTCCGGGACTTACGAGGCGATCGACCTGTCGCAGTGGTTTGCGGGGAATCCGACCGATGTACTCGCCACGAATTTCAGCAAGCCGGCGTCTCTGTTCGAGAAATTTCCCAAGCAGGATGTGTTCATCTCGTCGAGCGGGGAATAGCAGTAGGACGGCCTTCCGTGCCATCAAAGTATCTCAGATGTGGCAAGTCGGGACGACGGCTCACTCCACCGTTCCGACTGCCCTTAATTCGAAGTGCCAACGACGGAGGAGATCATGCAGTCTCGATATTGCCAGTCACGTTATCGCGAATTCTTATGGCCAGTTACTCTCATTGGCCTCCTTGTAATCGACTTCATGTTCTCTGATGGTTGTAGTGTACAACGACTTCAGAGCGGGGAGCCGAATCCGAAGAAGGTGACGGGCCCGGTTACCAACTCTCCGGAGAAACCGGATGACGGGTTGTTACAAGAGTCGCGACGACACTTCAAGCAACTCTCCGGAGCCCCGAGTTCTCCGACCAATCCGGACCTCGTCAGCCTGGGACAGAAACTCTTCTTCGACCCGCGGATCTCAGCCGATGGCACCGTCAGTTGTGGACGGTGCCACCTGGCTGCACTCTACGGTACCGATGGGTTGGCCAAGTCGCATGGTGCGCATGACAAAGTGCTTCCTCGCAACGCGGCTACGGTCTTCAACTCCGGATTGAACTTCAAGCAACATTGGCGGGGTGAAATCCCCTCAGTCGAGGAGCAGGCCAAAAAGGCGCTGCTCGGGCCATCGTTCTCCAATCTCGATTATCCGACCGCGATGAACAGGGTCAGGGCGATCTCTGGATACACCGAGATTTTCCAGAAGTGCTTTCCCGGCCCAGCCGATCCGGTGAACGAGGACAACTGGGGCCAGGCGATCGGTGCGTATGAGCGAACTCTGCTCACGCCCTCGCGATTCGATGAGTACCTCAGTGGAAAGACCGAGTCACTGACCGCGGAAGAGCGACATGGTTTACGTACGTTCCTTAATACGGGATGTGCCAGTTGCCACAGCGGAGTGGGCGTCGGAGCACATTCGTTCGAGAAATTTGGAATGGTCGAAGACTACTGGGCCGCGACAGGCAGCAAGGACGTGGACAAGGGACGGTTTGATCTCACGAAAGATGAAGGCGACCTGTACGTCTTCAAAGTTCCGGGACTCCGCAATGTAGAGATGACGCCGCCGTACTTTCACGATGGTTCCGTGGAGAAGCTACCGGACGCCGTCCGGATCATGGCCCGCGTGCAACTGGGGGTGAAGTTGAACGCCGCCGATACGACAGCAATCGTGACGTTCCTGAAGTGCCTGACTGGAAAACCTCCCCAGAACTTCATCGAAGCCCCAGTACTTCCCGCTGCCGGATTCAGCGAGCAACCCGCGAAATAGCAGCGGCGGACGTTACCGGAACCAACGGTAGGACACATTTTCCTGAAGATCGGTGAATCATGTGGATCGTTCGTCTGGCACTACGCCGCACCTACACATTCGTGGTAGTCGCAATGTTGATCGCCGTGCTGGGTGCGGTTTCGATTTCCCGCATGTCCACCGATATCTTTCCACAGATTGACATCCCGGTCGTCAGCGTGGTCTGGCAGTACACGGGGATGCCGGCGGACGAGATCGAAACTCGCATCATCTTCCTCAATGAACGCATCCTGACGGCCTCGGTCAATGATATCGAGCACATTGAAAGCCAATCTCTCGATGGCGTAGGTGTCATCCGCATCTACTTTCAACCGGGAGCAAAACTCGCCGAGGCCGAGGCCCAGGTGACGGCTACCTGCCAGACGCTGCTCAAGCTGATGCCGCCCGGCATCACTCCGCCGTACATCGTCCGCTACAGCGCGACTAGCGTCCCGATTGTCCAGATCGCCGTCAGCAGCGAGACCCTGAGCGAGCAGCAGATTTTGGACTACTGTCAGAATTTCGTAATTCAGCAGCTCGGGACCGTCCAGGGAGCGCGGGTTCCCAATCCGTGGGGCGGCAAGCAACGTCAGATCATGGTGAACCTCGATCCCGACGCTCTATACAGCCTCGCTTTGTCGCCGTCGGACGTGGGCACTGCGATCAACAGTCAAAACCTGATCATCCCGGCCGGAACTGCCAAGATCGGTTCTCAGGAGTACAACGTCAAAGTTAACAGCAGTCCGGACATGGTGGAGGCGTTCAACGACATCCCGATTCGGGCGGTCAACGGGGTTCCGATTTACGTCAAGAACGTGGCTCACGTGGCCGATGGCTTTGCAGTCCAGACTAACATCGTACGCCGCGACGGCCGGCGCGCGGTGCTGATGACGATTCTCAAGGGCGAGGGGGCTTCGACCATCAGCGTGGTCCAGAGGGTCCTCGCCGCCTTACCCAAAATTGCGGCGCAACTCCCTCCCGAACTGAAGCTCGAGCCGCTCTTCGACCAGTCCGTGTTTGTTAAGGCGGCGGTCGACGGGGTGCTCAAAGAAGGGGCCATCTCCGCGGGCCTTACGGCGTTGATGATTTTGTTATTCCTGGGTTCATGGCGCAGCACCGTGATCGTTGCGACGTCGATCCCGCTGTCGATACTGGTCTCGGTGATCGTCTTATGGGCGACCGGCCATTCGCTCAACACGATGACCTTGGGGGGAATGGCGCTGGCCGTCGGTATCCTCGTCGATGACGCCACGGTGGAGATCGAGAACGTGCATCGCAATCTCGCCATGGGAAAGCCAATCCGCCGGGCGATCCTGGACGGTGCGGCCCAAATTGCGGCACCGGCGTTCGTCTCGACGCTCGCCATCTGCATCGTGTTCGTGCCAGTGGTATTTCTGACGGGACCGGCGGCCTTCCTGTTCACGCCGTTGGCCCTGGCAGTCGTTTTCGCCATGCTGGCCTCTTATTTCCTGTCTCGTACGCTGGTTCCGACAATGGTTCTGTACTTGCTGCCGGCTGAAGCTGCTGCCGAGGTCGAAGGCCACCATGGAGAAGCGGCAAGCCCCCGGCTGACACTCTGGTCGGCACTCCGGCATCCCTCGTTGATCCACAACGCATTCAATCGCCACTTCGAGCGACTGCGGTTGGCCTATCATGGGATCCTCGATTGGGCCCTCGATTACCGCATGCTGACGGCGACTGTGTTTCTCGGCTTCGCCGCTGGCTCGTTGCTGCTGTTTCCGCGAATCGGCCAGGACTTCTTTCCGAGTGTTGACGCTGGACAGTTCCGCATGCATGTGCGCACACCCGCGGGGACTCGCATCGAGGAAACCGAGCGGATCTTCGGCCAGGTGGAAGACGTCATCCGCGAGATCGTTCCCGACACTGATCGGGCCATGATTCTCGACAACATCGGGCTGACACAATCTTTCACCATCATGGCCTATGTCGATAACGGTACGGTCAGCAACTCGGACGGTGAGATTCAGGTGTCGCTCAAGGCGAACCATCGTCCGACTGCAACCTACATTGCCCGGCTGCGTAACGAGTTGCCGCGGCGATTTCCAGGCTGCACGTTCTACTTCGAACCGGCCGACATCACCAGCCAGATCCTGGATTTCGGTCTCCCCGCCCCGATCGACGTGCAGGTGGTCGGAATCAACCGGGAAGGCAACCTCGCCGTCGCTCAGAAGCTCCGCGAGGAGATCGCCAAAGTTCACGGGATTGCTGACGTGCATCTCCACCAGATGACGGATATGCCCAACTTGAGCTTGAACGTGGATCGGATTATGGCGTCCGAGTTGGGCCTGACCCAGCAGGATGTGTCAGGGAGCATGTTGGTGTCACTGAGTTCCACGATCCAGTTGGCGCCCAACTTTTGGGTCAACCCGACCAATCTGGTCAATTACCGAGTCGCAGTGCAGTCTCCACAATACGCTATCCACTCAGTGGACACGCTAATGAGCACCCCCATCGTTAAGGCGCAGGCATCGTCCTCGGCTACGCCCGCGATGGGTGGGGCAGCAACGAAAGGTCCACAGCCGCAGTTGCTCTCGAATCTGGCTATCCTGGCCCGTGGCACCGAAGCCGCGAACATCAATCACTACAACGTGCAACCTGTCTACGACGTCTACGCCAACGTGCAGGGACGAGACCTCGGTTCTGTGTCGGCGGACGTTCAGAAGATCGTCGACGCGGCCCGGTCAGAGCTACCGCGCGGCAGTTCAATTGTGATCCGCGGCCAGGTGGAGAGCATGAATAGCTCGTTCTTCGGGTTGGCGACAGGCTTAGTGTTCGCCGTGCTGCTCGTGTACCTGCTGATGGTCGTGAATTTCCAGTCGTGGCTCGACCCGTTCATCATCCTGACGGCACTACCGGGAGCAGTCGCCGGGATCCTGTGGATGCTGTATGCCACCGGCACGACGATCAGTGTGCCGGCCCTGATGGGGGCCATCATGTGTATCGGGGTGGCGACTTCGAACAGCATCCTGATGGTCACCTTTGCCAACGATCAGCGTCATGAGGGCCACGATGCCCGCAGTGCCGCTCTGTCGGCAGGTGCGACTCGGGTGCGGCCCGTCATGATGACCGCTCTGGCGATGATCATCGGAATGCTGCCGATGTCGTTGGGGCTGGGTGAGGGGGGCGAGCAGAATGCCCCGCTCGGACGGGCAGTCATTGGCGGGTTGCTGTTGGCGACGTGCTATACGTTGATCTTCGTGCCCGTGATGTACAGCCTGCTCCGTCGCCAACCGCCGGCACCGGACGACGACGAAGAGCCGGACGATCGAAACAGGACGCAATCCACACTCATGAGGGGAGACGATGTACTATGGCCGAGTCAAGCGTTATAAAATCTCTTCCGGAGCGGATCCGGCCCCGTCCGGTGGTGATCGCTCCGTCGGAGTCAGAGGCGGACAGCCGCAGGTGGGCGGGACGACGGATTCTGCTTAGTGGATCGCTGGCCGTAATTGCGCTGGCCGGTGCTTTGGCCGCAGGCACCATCCCACGAGTCCAACAGCAGCACGAGCTGCACGCTCAGGCGACGCTGGCCGCCACTCAGCGGCCACGAGTGAACGTTGTAGTGGCTAAGAAAATGGAACCGACGGCCGAACGTATCCTGCCCGGCAACAGTCTGCCTTTGAAGGAGGCAGCCCTGTATGCCCGGGCGACGGGATATGTCAGTCAGCGACTGGTCGATATTGGTGACCGTGTCTCCTCGGGCCAGTTGCTGGCCGTGATCGACGCCCCCGACATCGACGATCAGTTGACCCAAGCCCGGGCCAATGTCGAGCAAGCCAGGGCGAACCTCGTTAAGGCTAAGGCCGACCAGCAGTTCGCCACGAGCGAAGAGCAGCGGTATCGAAAGCTGGTGCTCCCCAAGGTCATTTCTCAGGAGGAGTATGACACGAAAGTCCAGGGCCTGGGAGTGGCCAATGCAACGGTCGCGGCGATGGAAGCGGCGATCAAGGTCAGTGAGGCGGCTGTCAAGCGGCTGGCCGACCTGCAGGAATTCGAAAAGATCACGGCCCCATTCGCAGGCGTCATCACCGCTCGCAACGTGGAGACAGGGGACTTGATCACGGCGGATAGCACCAGCCGGGAACTGTTCCACCTGATGCAGACCGATACGTTGCGCGTGTTTGTCAATGTGCCGCAAGTCTTCGCGACCAGCATCGCGAACGGGCAGGGTGCCTCAGTGTACCGCCGGGACGAACCTCAGAAGCAGTACTGGGGAGAAGTCACGCGCTCAGCCAACGCCCTGGAAATCGCCACGCGAACGCTGCTCACGCAAGTGGATGTCCCCAACCCGAAGGATGAACTGCGGCCCGGGATGCATCTGCAGGTCAAATTCCAGTTTGACCGGAAGGTGTTCCCCTTGATGATCCCCGCCACGGTCCTGGTGACTCGCTCACAGGGGCCGCGAGTGGCCGTTCTGGATAAACAGAACCGGGTGCACTATCAGGACGTCGTATTGGGTCGCGACTACGGTGCGGAGATTCAGGTCGTGGCGGGTCTGCAGGCCGGCGATACCGTGGTCAACCATCCGGGTGATGACGTCCCGGAGGGGACTGTGGTGGAACCAGTTCGGCCATCGAAGTAAGGAGATCCAGGATGTCCACCAGCCTGAGCCGAGTGTTCACATCAAGCCAGATTTCATTGCGCCCCTGTTCTCCGCGAGCGGAAGAATCCGAGCGAGACGCTACCGATCACTCTCTGACGCACAATATCGTTTCCTTCGCTTCTCTGGCGATGATCGTAGCGATTGTGGCCTATTTGGTCTGGCGAATGTAACGTGGCGCGACACCCACCACACTCAAGATGCTCAGGATGTATACACGGCATTACATAAAACAATCGAACAGATGGCGACCGATGGACAAGTCAAGTCTGCATGGACTAAACTGGCTTTTCGCGGCTCGGTGTCCGATTGCGTTGTGGAGGCGGTGTACTTCCGATGAACAAGGCAGGCACGACGGCAGCGGTGCAGCAATACTTGGGTGTCTTGGCTGGAATGCGGACAGATTCTCCGGCCGATCCGATTGTCCGCGCCCTGCTGTCCCGTTCCGTTCGCCGGTTGCACATGTTGTGCGCTTCACTGCTGTATCGGAAATATCCGCGTTTGACCCAGCCGCCCCTAAATTTGCAGGCAGAAGAGCTGCTGAGTGCCCTGGTCGAACGGCTGTTGAAGTCGCTCGAAAAAGCCCGCCCGCAAAACGTGCGCCAATTCTTCGGTCTGGCCAACCAGCATATGCGCTGGGAACTCAATGACCTGGCCCGCCGCTTAGAGCATGTCTTCTAAATCGAGATTGTGATCAAGCCAGTCGTTTGAGCATCAGATGAATCATAGAGATCTGTATTAAGGCCTGACTGGTTTCGGGATTTCGTTCGTAGTCTTTACTGTGGCGCCGTGATCGCCCCAACCACCCGAATGTCCGTTCGACAATCCAACGTTTGGGGAGCACTTCAAATCCGCGAGTCAGGCCCGTGCGGCGTACGATCTCGATGGTAAATCCCAAGGTGGCTCGAACGAACTCAGGCAAGCCTTGGCGTACGTACGCACTGTCCGCGAAAATGACTCGGACTGTTTCATTTTTTCCCATAACGCCTGCAAGACCAGGCAGGCGCCACTTTGATCCTGCTGATCAGCCGCATGCACGACCACCGCTAACAACAAACCTAAGGTATCGACGATGATGTGTCGTTTGCGGCCATTGACCTGTTTGCCTGCGTCATATCCCTTGGGACCACCAACTTCCGTCGTCTTGACTGACTGTGAATCGACGATCGCCGCCGAAGGCTGTGGCTGACGTCCATCCTGCTGGCGGACCTTCTGCCTCAAAGCATCGTGAATCTTGTCCCACAGACCCTTCAATCGCCAGCGATAGAAGATCTGGTAAACCGTTTTCCAGGATGGAAAGTCCTTGGGCAGCATCCGCCACTGACAGCCACTCCGTACGACATACAAAATGGCATTTACAATCCGCCGCCGATCATAGACGATTGGCCGACCTTTCTTCTTTGCCTGGGGGATTAAACGTGACAACATTTTCCATTGGGCATCAGTTAAGTCCGTCGGATATTCAGAACTTGTCATGAGTACGGCTCCTTCCTTGGATGGCAGTTCAAGAAGAAGGGGCCGTACTCAGTTTTTCATTTGCTGTCAATTAGAAGACATGCTCTCACACTTTCAGAACTTCAGGGGATTTCTTCCTCTTTGAAACTATCGGGGAGAGCATCCGGACGTTCGATGGCAACAGTGGTCGGTCTGCGGGCTATTCTTCAGCTCTTATGGCCATTTTCTTCAGGCGGAACGCTACTAAATACTTGGCGTTGAAAGGCAACCATGATCTTCCGTAACGAGTCGTCGTTGCCGCAATTTCGCTTCCGTTCATACGTTTCGTCTAAGCAGGCGTCAATCAAGATCTGTTTGCGAGAATATGAGTGCTCTTTCTGTTGGTCTAAGAACCATTGCAGTCCGGCGCTCTGATTCCGATGCCCCCAATCCAGCCAAGTGGTAACTGAACTCTGCTCGCGGTCGAAAAGAAAACACAAATAGAACTGCCACCACAGAATTTCGAGATGTTTCCAGCGTCTGCGATCTTTTTCGATATTATCGAGCCCAGCGCTGATTGTTGACAAGCCGCGCTGGATCAATTGTTCACGTGCGATATTGGCATCTTGCGAATTGGCGTCCGAAGCAAAATAGGTAAACAGGACTTCTTCATGAATCAGTTGTGTTTGTTCGAGGAATAGCAACGACCAACGCCAGACATGCCCCGGTTCGGCCGAGAGAATCTGCCGTGCATGTTCCAACGAAGTACGTGCCAGATCAAGTCGGTTGCGGGCGACTCCACGAGTCATTCCGGGGTTTAATTCCAAATCGGAACAAGCGGCATCTGCTTCCAGCATGAGGCACTCAGCACGTCGCAGCTCGCACACGGCAAACGCCATCCGGTCCATGGTACCATTCTCGGCGTAGACCGACGCAATCGCACCGTCTAGCAAGACGTGCGCCTCGTCAAACAGCCCATTCATGTAACGCGTGCGGGCGATGTGCCCTTTTAGGGTACAAATATTGCGGGCAAAATCATCCGATACATTTCCGGAGTAGTAGTCGAGCTCCCGAACGGCTTTCCCGTATTCGTAGACCACGTTGTCTAAGGACGCTGGTTTTGTCTCAGCCTGGCACCAGGTATAAACTTCGCCACTCCACGAATCCATCAGTCGCAGGGAGCAGCTACAGGCGAGCCTGGCAGCCCATTCTCGCAGAGCACGCGTCGATCTCTTGCCGCCCTCTGGAACTGCATCAGATCCGGTCATGTAGAATGGCTGGACCTCGGATCTGATCAGATTGAACATCTTTTGAGCCAGCTTTGAGTAATGCAGCCCTTGTAAACACACGGCGATATCCATGATGTGTTGGACATATCGGCGATAGTATTCCGTTGCGCGTGGTTGACGCCCCGGATCGAGCAGCGTACCCACATCCTTCATCGACATCCCGAGATGGTTGCTCAATTCTTCATAATCGGATCGGCTAAGTGGTTCCTGATGCCGGGCCAGGAACTTTTCACGGGCGACCGTGAGCCATGGTGTATCGGGTATGGCAATCCAATCGTCAAAGTCTTTCATGCGGTGGGAAATCTGCTCGAGGCGCACGGCGATCGCGGCGTCGTAGTTCGTCGAATATCGGTGTACATCGCCTTCGAGATCGCATAACGAGGCTCGCAATTCTCGCACCACAGAATCGAACGCGTCATCAGGAGAGGATCTACTGAATTGAGATCGTTCTAACCGCGGAAATTCCTCATCCCGGATTGTACTAACCCAATCCAACAGTGTTGCTGGATGAGCCCACGCCGTGAGACAGGCTCGGCACCCGAACAGCTTAGGAGTCGAAATGGCCTCCGGCGATCTCTATGGTCGTGCCTTTCGTCCGCCTACGAGACCACGTCAATTTCACGCGTGGCAATATTGCTGTCGACTCCGGCGATGTTCGTGATCTGAACCTCGATCTCGCGAGCAGTGCCGACTCCGTCTTTGGCTTGGAAGTTCACGCGGCGGATCAGAGTCGCAACCCCGGCTGTTGTCGCATTCGCATTCAGGGTCACCACCAGATCCGGGTTGCGTCCCCGGCCTCCCTTGAATGTGCCGATCTGGGTTGCACCGAGGAACACCTTGCGGCCCCTGGTGTTGATCTCACCGGAGCCCTCACCCTGCTCGATGATCCTCAACTTGTCCTTCCTGGAGCGCCCACTGGCAATCGAGACGGTCAGTTTGGCACCCTCGTAGTTCGGATGGGCAACGTCGTCGTAGATGTAGGTGGACTCGGTGAAGATCATGGCCGGGAACCTGCCGACATGATAGGTCCCCTCGGGATTCGCGACCGTGATCGTCGGAGCTTCCACGACGTTCGTGACATTGATCGTCACGGTCGCGTCCGCAGTCAAGGCCGTCGGGGTATTGTCGGTCACTCGCACGATCAGGGTAAACGACATCACCTGTTCGAAGTTGAGGGATGTCGAGGCGGCGACCGTAATCTGGCCCGTCGCGGGATTGATCGTGAAGGCGCCGCCCAAGTTTCCGCTGACGATCGAATAGGTCAATGTCTGGGCCGGCAAGTCGCCGTCAGTGGCTGGAACGCTGCCGACGACCGTTCCGTCTGCCGTGTTCTCCGGGATCGAGAATGTCGGCGTGGGGTTCGTGAAGACGGGCAAGATGTCGTTCACCGGCGTCACGGTGATTGTTAGATTCTGCGACGTAGCCTGCGCGGGGGTGGTGTCGGCGGTGACGGTCACCGTGACTTGATAGGCATTGTTCGTGTCCTGGTCCGCAGGAACATCAAAGTTGGGACTGGAGTTAAACCGGATCTCCCCCGTCGCGCTATCGATGTTGAACAATGCGGAGTCCAGTCCCGACAAACTGTAGCTCAACGTGTGACCTGGAGCCAACGGGGTCGGATCCGCATCGACATTCAGCACCACGGTCGTGGCGGGCGTGTTTTCGGCAACGGTGGCCGTCGCGCCGCTGGTGATGGTCGGTACGTCGTTGTCGGTGATGTTGACAGTGGCTGGTGTGGCATCGAGAGTGATGTCGGGATCGCGAGTTCCAAAACTGGTCAGCGTGACGATCACGGTCTCGGTGCCTTCGATCAGCACATCGTTGAGCACCGACACATTGATGTCGACAGTGGTCTGGCCGGCTGGAATCGTGGCGGTTCCCGTCAACGTCGTGTAATCGTTGCCCGCGCCGGGAGTCGCCGTGCCGCCAATCGAGTAGTTGACCACCGTATCGGTCGAGCTGACGGCCGATTGCGTGATGCGGAACTTGCCGTTGGTCGGCGAATTCGCTTCGGCTCCGTCGGTGACCTTCGCAATGGACACCGTCGCGACGTCGTTGTCTGTAATCGTGCCGGTGGCCGTGTCGCTCGTCGTTACGCTCCTGCCGCCTAACACAGTCGAGGTGCTCATAGCGGCGGTGAAGGATTCCGTCGCTTCGACAATCGCGTCGTCGTTAAGCGCGACACTGACTGGCTTGCTAGTTTCCCCGGCCAGAAACGTGATCTGCTGCGTGGTACTCGTGAAGTCGGTACCACCTCCAGTTGCGGTACCGGCCGTGAAGGTCACGGTGATCGTGACATCAATGTCCAGCGGCTTGTCGGTCACCAGATTGAAGACGAGCGGCCCGGCCCCTTCGCCGACTGTGACGTCCTCAATCGTAAAGGTCGCCGTATCGTTGTCGGTAATCGTGCCGGATCCCGTGTCAGTGAGGTCAATGCTGCGACCACTCAACGGAGTTGCCGTGCCCAAGGCGACGCTGAAGCCTTCTGTGGCTTCGACGATGTTGTCATCGTTAATCGCCACCGAGACGGGCTTACTGGTCTCTCCGGCCAGGAACGTAATCTGCTGCGTCGTGCTGGTGTAGTCGCTGCCTCCGGCCGAACCGTTCGTGAAGGTGACGTCGATCGTCACATCAATATCCAGTGGCTTGTCAGTGGCCAGGTCGAAGACCAATGAACCGGCTGCTTCGCCGACTGTCACGTTATTAATCGTGAAGGTCGCCGTGTCGTTGTCGGTAATGGTTCCGGTGCCGGTGTCGCTGAGGTTCACCGTACGACCACCCAGCGGCGTGACTGCGCCGAGTGCGGCCGAGAACGATTCGGTCGCTTCGACAATGTTGTCGTTGTTGATGGCCACCGAGACTGACTGGGTGGTCTCACCTGCGAGGAAGGTGATGTGTTGCGTGGTGCTGGTGTAGTCACCGCCCGTGGCAGAACCGTTCGTGAACGTGACGTCGATGGTCACATCAATATCGAGCGGCTTGTCAGTGGCTAGATCGAAGACCAGCGAGCCAGCGGCTTCGCCGACCGTGACGTTGTTAATCGTGAAGGTGGCCGTGTCGTTATCGGTGATGGTCCCGGTCGCCGTGTCAGTAAGGATCAGCGTGCGGCCGCCGACGGGCGTCGCGGTGCTCAGCGCGGCGGTGAAGTCCTCGGTGGCTTCGACGATGTTGTCATCGTTGATTGCGACGGAGACTTGTTTACTGGTCTCTCCAGCCAGGAACGTGATGTGCTGCGTCGTACTGGTGTAGTCGCTGCCCGAGGCCGAGCCGTTGGTGAACGTCACGTCGACCGTTACATCAATGTCGAGCGGATTGTCGGCAACCAAATCAAAAACCAGCGTACCGTCAGCTTCGTTGACGGTGACGTCATTGATGGTATAGGTAACGGTATCGTCGTTCTGGATCGTGCCGATGCCCTCGGCACCCGAGACAATGCTGGCGGGCAGCGTCGGGACCACCGGGGTGACAGTTCCCAGCATAACGGAGAGCGTCTCGTCATCTTCCCCCAGCGTATCGCCGTTGACGTTCACGGTGATGGTTTGAATTTCACCGGCCGCACCGGTAAACGACAGCGGACTGGCTGTCACGACCGTGTAGTCGGTGCCATCCGCAGTAATCCCAGTCACCGTGAAGGCCACCGTAAACCCACCCTGCACGGCATCCGACGACGTCACATTAAACTCCAACGCGATCGTCCCGGAGTCACCCTCCACGACAGTCGGGTTGTTGATTGTCAGCGTACTGGTGTCGTCATTGAGGATCGCCCCAGCGCCGGTGTCGGTCGTATCGCCAAGCCGTCCGCCGGTCAACGGGGTCGACAACGCCAGTTGGGCCGTGAGTGTCTCATCGCCTTCGACGGTATTATCATCGCCTGTGGCCACCAGGATGACTTGGGCCGTGTTGATGCCCGTGAGGAACGTCACCGCAACCGGAGTATGAGTAAAATCATCGGCCGACGTCGTGCCGTCTGTGAACGTCACGTTGACCGTCGTAGCAACATCAACGGGATTCGAGAGCGAGACGGTAAAGGACAGATCCCCACCCTCAGTCACCATCGCATCGCTAATGGTATAGGTCGCGGTATCATCGTTAGTGATAGTCCCTGTGCCCGTGTCGGTGGTGTCGCCCAACCGGCCACCAGTCAGGGGGGCCGTCAACGCGAGGCTCGCCGTCAATGTTTCGTCGGCTTCGACCGTAGTGTCGGCCACCGTCGCAACCTGGATCACTTGAGCCGTATTGTTGCCAGCCAGGAAGGTCACTGGCACCGTGGTGTGGTTGAAATCTCCAGCCGAGGTCGTCACGTCGGCGAACGTCACATTGACGGTGGTGTCGACATCGACGGGATTAGAGAGTGAAACCGTGAAAGAGAGATTCCCTCCCTCGGCGATGCTGGCATTGCTGATGGAGTAAGTCGCCGCGTCATCATTGGTGATGGTGCCGCTGCCCGCGTCTGTCGTGTCGCTGAATCGTCCGCCGGTCAGGGGGGCACTGAGCGTCAGGCTGGCGGTCAACGATTCGTCGTCCTCAACCAGATTGTCACCGACCGTGGAGATCAGGATCACTTGAGCCGAATTGATCCCGGCCAGGAACGTCACCGGCACCGTAGTATGGTTAAAATCACCGGCCGACGTGGTGCCGTCGGAGAACGTCACATTGATCGTCGTGTCGATATCCACCGGATTCGACAGCGAGACCGTGAAGGAAAGGTTTCCACCCTCAGCGATGGTGGCGTTGTTGATGGAGTACGTCGCGGTGTCGTCGTTGGTGATTGTCCCAGCACCCGTGTCGATCGTATTGCTCAACCGTCCCCCGGTCAGTGGCGCGGTCAGTGCCAGATTGGCGGTGAAGGTTTCGTCGGCCTCGACGGTACTGTCGGTGACCGTCGCCACCAGAATCACTTGAGCCGTATTGTTACCCGCCAGGAACGTCACCGGCACCGTAGTATGGTTGAAGTCGCCTGCGGCCGTAGTGCCATTCGTAAACGTCACGTTGACCGTGGTATCGATATCCACAGGGTTTGATAACGATACCGTGAAGGACAAGTCTGCACCCTCGGTCGCCGTCGCATTGCTGATCGTGTACGTCGCGGTGTCGTCGTTGGTGATGGTTGCAGCCGCTGAGGCACTCGTCGTGATGGCAGCAACCTGAGTGGCAGTCGTCCCACTGACGGTTCCCAGTACGACATCGAACGTCTCATCGTCTTCCACAAGCGTCTCACCCTTGATCGTGACGCTGACCGTTTGCATTTCTCCGGCCGTACCGTCGAAGTGCACGGTCGTAGTCACGAGTGCATAGTCACTGCTGCCTGCAGTGCCATTCGTCGTACTAATTGCGACATCAAAGCCACCTTCCACAGCGTTGGGCGAAGTGACGGTGAACGTCACGGTTTGATCCACGCTGGTTTCGGTGATCACCGGCGCGGTGATCGACAGGGTGTTGGTGTCATCGTTTGTAATCGTGGCTGTGGCCGAATCGCCGCTCGTGATCGCGGCCGTGAGTAGGGAGTCACCATTGCTGAGTGCGCCCAGTACGATGTCGAACGTTTCATTCGCCTCGACGATCGTGTCCCCCTTGATCGTCACGCTGACATCCTGCGTCTCACCGACCGTGCCAGCGAATTGCACCGACGTCGTGACCAGCGAATAATCGGCGGCGCCGGCCGTACCCACAGTCGTGCTGATGGCCACATCGAAGGCACCATCCGCTATCAGGAGCACCCCGGCTCCGCCCGGTACGTCGATTTGTTGACCACTGAGCAACGGCGAGGTGACCGTGAACGTCGCTGTCTGGTCGGCATTTGTTTCGGTGATGGACGGAGCCGCCGAAATGGCCAGCGAACTCAGATCCTTCCTGAGAATCGGGCCCGGCAGCGCAGAGAACGCGAAGCTGATCTGGCCGCCAGCACCGTTGTCGCCTTGTTCGGTGTCGACCAAGGTCGTCTCGACGACGTTCACGCTGCCGATCGTATCGCCGGTGTTGAATGCCCCGTTGTGGTCAACATCATTGAACGCCAGAATCGTGAAGTCACCCGTGTCGGCGCCATTATTGTCCAACGAAATCGTACCGTTCAAGTCCACCTGGCCCGCGGTCGTGCCTAACGTGCTAATTAGCAAATCGTTAAGGAAGTTGCCGCCTCCGTTGCCGAAGGAATTGAGAGTCACTCGTCCGCCGGTCCCCGTCGCGCTGAAGGTCGACGTGCTGATCACCAGATCAAAGCCGGCGCCGATCGCCGAAATCGCCGATGAGGCAACGCTGACTGAGCCTACGTTACCGTTGCTTCCCTGTTCGGTATCAATGGTGATGGTCGTGCCTAGCACCACATTGCCAATCGTATCGCCGGCGTTGAACGCCCCGTTGTGGTCAGCATCATTGAACGCCAGAATCGTGAAGTCACCCGCATCGGCGGCATCATCGTCCAACGCAATCGCCGCGTTCAAGTCCACCTGGCCCGCGGTCGTGCCGAACGTACGAATTGTCAAATCGTTGAGAAAGGCGCCACCGCCGTTGCTGATGGCGTTGACAGTCACTCGTCCGCCGGTCCCCGCCGCGCTAGTGGTCGACGTGTCGATCGCCAGGTCACGGCCGGCGGCGCTCGCCGACATCTGCGATGAGGCAACGCTGACTGAGCCTCCGTTACCGTTGTTTCCCTGTTCGGTATCAATCGACATGCTGTTGGGCACCAACACACTGCCAATCGTATCGCCGGTGCTGAATGCCCCGCTGTTGTCAGCATCATTGAACGCTAGAATCGTAAAGTCACCAGCATCGGCGGCAAAATTGTCCAGCGAGATGTTCCCGTTCAGGGTTACCAGGCCCACGGAGTCGGCGAACGTGCGGATCGTGAAATCGTTGAGGAAGTTGCCACCGCTGTTGCCAACAGTGTTGAGAAGCACTGGTCCGCCGTTTCTCCCCGCGGATGTGGTCGATGTGTCGATCGCCAGGTCAAAGCCGGCGGACAGCGCCGAGATTGCCGCTGAAGAAATGCTGACGGTACCGGCACTGCCGTCATTTCCCTGTTCGGTATCAAGCGTGATGCTCGCGCCTAGCACCACATTGCCGATCGTATCGCCGGCGTTGAACGTCCCGCCGTTGTCCGCGTCATTAAAGGTCTGAACGACCAGACTGGACGTGTCCCCCGCGTCATCGTTCAAGGAGATCGAGCCGTTCAGACTCACCAGCCCGCCCGTCGTGGCATACGTCCTGATCGTCAAATCGTTCACGAACTGGAATGTACTGAAGCCCCCGCTAACCGTGCCCAAAGTCACCGCGCCACCCGTGGCTCCTGCATTCGCAAATTGCGTCGAGGTGTCAATCAACAGGTCAAAACCTGCTGCGTTTGCTGTAATCGTACTGGTCCCGAAGCTCACCGCACCAGAATTGCCGTTGTCTCCTTGCTCGGTGTCAATTGTCACACTTCTGGCCAGGACCACCAGGTTGCTGCCAGAGAAGTTGACCACTCCGCCATCGGTACTGATATCACCGCCGACATTGATCGTGCCATTACCAGAAGAAACGGTGATGTTGCCGGAAGCACTCTGCAGACGGGACAGGTTGATATTGCTGGCAAACGTGCCATCGCCGGTGCCGCCTTGAATCAAGATGCTGCCGGTCCCCTGCGTTCTGACCACCAGGCTCGCAGCATCCGAGCTTCCCGTCAGGTCGATGTTTCCGGCAGCATCGCCACTGCTGTTGCGAGTCGTCAGCGTCAGGCTGCGGTTATTGGCGATCGTCAATTCGCTTCCGCCGAACGTGCCAGTCACCGTGATGCTGGTCGTGGCCTGCAAGATGATGTTGGCATTTGTGCTCTCGATTTCTGATTCATAAATCACGAATGGATCGGGGTTACCGGTTCCTTGATCCGTGAATGTAATAGATCCCTGTGTGTTGCTGCCGCTGTTGTTGATCAGATTTGTCGCGCTAGAATCTGTACTGTCGCCACCGTCATTGGTTCCACCTGAGATAGCAATATTCGCCGGGTCAAACAGCAACGTACCGGAAACTCCCGACGTCGCGGAGAGATCGTAAACCCCGCGAGCATCCAGCGATTGTTTACCCGAGATCTCAACGAATCCGCCAGCTCCCGACGCGCCAACTCCACGACTCGTCACTTGCCCGTAAAAACGTGTGAACTCATCACTCCAGACGATGACCTTGCCGCCGCTTCCTGCGGAGAATGAATCGGCAGTAATCTGGGCTCCAGCCGCAACCGTGGTCCGGCGCGCGTTGCGGACTTCCGGGTTACTCCCCTGATAATCTCCACCAATCAGGATCGTGCCGCCCCCACCATTGCCCGAGGCATCCAGCCGCGCGGCGTCTAGCAGGCCCACGCGATCGCCCAACAATGTGATCTGCCCGCCGCTTGTGACACCTGACGGCGACCGATAGGTGCTCGACACATCGATCTGACCTTGAATGAGGAGAGTCCCGGCTAACCCGGCATCCAGGCTGACCGAACCACCCGCCGCATCGTGACCTTGTTCAGTATCGATTGTCACGCCAGGGCCAACTGTCAAAGTACCGCCACCGACTGCGGTGAAATTTGCGGCATTCCCCTGGCCGTCGTCATCCAGGCGAATCTCCCCGGAAAACGAAATCGCTCCGGACTGCGTGCTGCCCGTCGTATTGATCGACAGGGCGTGGAGGTAGGCTGCGCTGCCAGCATTATTGCCGACTGGCCCCAACGCGACCGCCCCGCCGGCTGCGCTGCCCCGCGCATCAAGTAGGAAATCGTTGCCGACCGCAGCACTCGAAACTCTGCCCACGCCACTCAAGTCAATCGCACCGCCACCAGATACTAAGCTGACCTGGGCACCATTAACCATGAGATTGGGTGCTGAGATCGAGATGTTTCCGCTCGCCCCCGTTCCAAGATCGCCCGTCGACACATTCTGCGCGATGAACACGGTGCTAGCCGCACGAATCATTAAATCCGAGTCAGTCGCGTTCGACGACAGCCTGTCGAAGCTCGACCCAGCCGTATCAAAGATCACATTCTCGATTGAGCCGTCACTCACATTCACCGCAGTAAACGTGCCACCCTGTAAGACCAGAGATTGTGTTCCCGCTGCCCCCACAACATCAATCCGTCGCACATCGTTCGCAGTCGTGATGTCACCGACGTTTAGCTCGCCCTGGCCGGTCGCAGCAGCAAATCCCAAGGCCTGCGCGGCAGCATCTGCCACCACGCCACCAATGTCGCTGGATGAAATGTGTAATTGACCATTGTCAACGCTGATCGCAGTCGACTCGCCCGCCGCACCGATATCGATCGTCAGGACGTTATCCGAGAATGTTACCAGCGTCGTCAACAGCGCGCGATCCTCGAGCAACTCAGCCGACGCAGTGAACTGCAATCCGGAACTTTGCAGGCGAAGAGTCCGCCTCCTGGCCGCAGGCGACTTCGTGTGAACAGAGCGGCTCGCGTTTGCAGGGCGAGCTCCGCTTTGTGCAAGCAGTTTGCCCAATTGCCCTAAGACGGATGTCAGCCAGAACGTGAACAGCATTGTTGGTAAATTTCGTTGTGGGAGAAGATCTTGAGGCAGATGTGTTGAATTTAGCCAAGCAGCAGCCTAGCAGACTAGGTGGTTGGCGGCAACTTTGCCGCCTGGCACTGAGTCTTCCCACAGATGCGAAGCGGTCCGATCAAAAGAACGAACACGACTCAGGCCCTACTGAAATATCGTCCATGGTTCACCGGTGAGATGAATTCAGAGTCTGGATGGAGCGCGTTCTCATCTCGCGATGGTGCCCGCAACAGTATTCCGTCAACAATCCGGCCTGGAAACTCATCAAATCGGAGGTGGCAGTTTCAAGAATGATCGATTGCTGCCGACGGGAAGCATCCAGCACTTGCCATTGTTGGAGGGGAGATCCCTCCTTAATAAAACGATTCATTCATGAGGAAATCACTACCAGTCAGTGGCCTCGGTCCGACACACGAATGGCACGTAGTTCTTAGAACGCCCATGGCTCGAAATGACATAGGCGAAAGTGGCTCTTTTGCATAGATGGCAATTTGGCAACAAATCCATCAGCGGCAAGGAGGCCACCAGGATGTGTCAATCCAACCAGGGACGGTTTCGCTAACAGGTTCGGTTTCTGAAGTCCCAGTTTCTTCAAGACGGAGATCAGTGAAGACAAAGAGACGCTCGATACCATTCTTGAAGGCGTTTCATGTCACTATCTTCAGGTCAATGGCAAGATGTTGGTGCCGATGCCGACCAAGTAAGCAAAGTTTCATTTTTGAACGCCATACTCACGCATTTGCTGTGGAACCAGCGTTTGCGAATGGATGTGAACGGGATTTCACGCGTGCGACTATACCGAATTTCTGTTGAACGAAGCCGCTCCGCGGCAGCTTGATCAGGCGTCCCCTGCGTGTCGAGCGCCGTTTGTTGATTCAGCGCTGCCTCGTGTCTGAACGGTGGCGTACGCTGAACTCTCTGGTTGTCTCTGTTTCTCACAGCCCGGGAGTTTCATCATGGGG
>JAKFVC010000150.1 GCA_021732415.1 Planctomycetaceae bacterium | reverse complement strand
AGGGGAGCTAGATCAAGGCAATCGGCTATCTACCTGCTGCCCGCGATTCCTTAAACACGTTCCAACCTCCCGGGCAGACTCTTGGCTGCAGCGCCGAAAGTCGCCAGAATACGAACCACATGGAGCGACTGGCCGCTGACGTTCTCGTTGGCCGCCCGTCGAGGTTCGGAAATTCTTGATTGAGGATGTGCTACGTGGTGTCTTCCACGGCTTTGGAACTGCTCGCTGCAGAGGGCTTACAGGCTGATCGATTGCCGCGTCACATCGCTGTGATCATGGATGGCAACGGACGCTGGGCTCAACAGCGAGGTTTGCTACGCGTGGAGGGCCACCGCAGGGGAGTCGCCAGTGTCCGGACCATTGTGGAAGAATCGGCCCGCCTGGGCATCGAACAACTTACCCTGTATTGCCTGAGCAGCGAGAATTGGAAGCGGCCCAAGCGTGAGCTCGATCTACTGTTGCGCTTGCTGGAGCAATATCTGGTCGAGGAACGTAAGGAGATCATGCGGCAGGATCTCCGCTTTGCCATGATTGGCAGACAGGAGGGTTTGACTCCGGGCGTGCTGCGCGAGGTTCAGAGAACGCTTGATGCCAGCCAGAATAATCGTGGCATGTGTCTCTGCCTGGCGGTCAATTACGGAAGTCGGAGTGAACTGTCGGACGCCGTCCAGCAGATCGCCCGGGAAGTTGCCGCCGGGACTTTGGACCCCGCAGAAGTCAGCGAAGAGACGATCACCTCTCGGCTCTATACGGCGGGGATGCCTGATCCAGATCTCGTCATTCGCACGGCAGGCGAAATGCGGATCAGTAACTTTTTATTGTGGCAGATCAGTTATGCCGAATTATGGGTGACAGAAAAATGCTGGCCCGAGTTCCGGCGACCCGATTTAATTGCGGCGTTGAAGGACTATGCGGCGCGTGATCGCCGGTTTGGTGGATTGAAAACCCCGTAGCCCGACTCTCTGAGTCGGGTATCCTGAAGTTTGATGCACCCGACTCAGAGAGTCGGGCTACAGTCGACCCCGTCCCTGAGACAGATTTGCGAGGCTGGCTTTGCGTTGGAGGATGATTCTTGGTCCTTGTCTGGCCCTGGCTCTGGCGGGACTACTGACCCTCGATGCCTACACTGGTCGCGCCGCCTGGGGTCTGATGGCTCTCGCCGTGCTGATCGCGCTACGGGCCACCTGGGAACTCAGCCAATTGCTGCGGATCCGTTCGTTCTCGGTACAGCCGTGGCTGGTGCAGTTGGGCAGCCTGCTGGTCCTGAGCGCGAACTGGCTGGAGCGGGCAGGGTCCCCCACCGCGGATCTCTACGTCCGACAGACTGCAGCACTTGGGCCCGCGATGCTGGCGTTTGCCCTGACCCTGATGGTGCTGCTGTGGAGCGAAGCGTATCGCTACCAGCGGCCCGGGCACAGCATGGAGTCGCTCGGAGCGGAGATCTTCATCGTCAGTTACGTCGGAATTCTGCTCAGTCTGACTGTGCAACTGCGCTGGGTGGCCGGGGCCGATGCGGGATACGTCGCATTGGGGTCGCTGGTCGTGGCGGCGAAGTGCGGGGATATTGGTGCGTACTTTCTGGGAAAATTCTTCGGCCGCCGCAAGCTGATCGAACGGCTGAGTCCCGGTAAGACCTGGATGGGGGCCTGCGGCGCCGTCCTGGGGGCTTCATTGGGATCCCTGTTCTGGTTTGGGTGCCTGGCTCCCTTGTTGAATCCACATGGTTCGCGGGCCAACCTCTTTGCTGCCGCCGGATTTGGTGTCGCCATTGGAATTGTGGGACTCATGGGAGATTTGTGCGAATCTTTGATTAAACGGGACACGGGACAGAAGGATTCTGCGGAATTACTGCCGGAATTTGGCGGAATCCTGGATCTTGTCGATAGCGTCATTTACGCGGCACCGGTAGCTTATCTGCTGTGGTTGATCTTGCCGTTGTAGCCGCGTGGCCGATGCTTCAAAAAACGTCGGTAGATCGAGGTGAAATTCAGGGTAGAGATTCATCATGTGGTGTTTGGATAGGACGCGAATTCTTAGGTAGCGGAACGTCGTAAGACTTCCGCCTGACACGGATCAGCCTAAGAATTCTTACGAATTCTTCTACGAGGTAACTCCTATGTCTCGTCACTGGCGCTGGTGCTGTGCGGCTTCTCTGACTGCCGTTATCTGTCTGGCCTGTTTGTGGAATCAGCCTGCGGTTCCAACAAGTTTCGTCAATGGAACGAAGGTCCTGGCGGCCAACAACGCCGAACGCTGGTATCGCGGCAATCTTCACACCCACTCGCTCTGGAGTGACGGCGACGAGTACCTCGAGATGATTGCCGTCTGGTATCGAGATCACGAGTACGACTTCCTGTGTTTCACCGATCACAACGTCTTGCAACGCAAAGAACGTTGGATCGATGTCGAAAAAAACGCTGGGAAGCGGCTGGCTTACGACAAACTGCGTACCCGCTTTCCCGAGAATTGGGTGGAAGACCGGATGCGTGAAGGGCGTCTGGAAGTGAAGCTGAAGACCTTTGACCAAGTCACGCAAAAAATCGGCGAGCCTGGTAAGTTCCTGCTGATTCAGGGTGAGGAAGTCACCGACAAGTTCCAGAAAAAACCGATTCACATGAATGCGACCAACGTGCAGGAACTGGTCGTTCCGCTGGGGGGTGAATCAGTCTACGAAGTGATGCAGAACAATACCAATTCCGTCATCGCCCAACGCGAACGAACGGGCCAGCCGATCTTCGTACACCTGAATCATCCGAATTTTGGCTGGGGAATTACGGCAGAAGATCTGGCGAAAGTGCGGGGTGAAAACTTCTTCGAGGTCTACAACGGACATCCCGGGGTCAACAATCGAGGCGACGATGTCCATGCCTCAACGGAGCGGATTTGGGACATCATTCTGGCGAAGCGGCTGACAGAATTGGAGCTGCCGCTGATGTACGGTATTGCCACCGATGACGGGCACAATTATCACCAGATCCCCAGTCGCAAATCCGAACCGGGACGCGGCTGGGTCATGGTGCTCGCAAACGAGTTGACCCCCGCCTCGCTGATTGAAAACCTGGAAAAGGGCCGGTTCTATTCCTCGTCTGGAGTGACTCTCAACCGCGTCGTCTCCGATGAGAAGGGGCTCACGATTGATATCGATGGTGAGCCCGATGTGGAATACACAGTGGAGTTCATCGGAACGCGTTCTGGTTTCGATCCCGCGAGCACTCCGGTCGTCGATAAGGACGGTAATGAGATGAATGTCACCCGTCGCTACAGCGAAGACATCGGCAAAGTGTTCGCGAAGTCCACCGGAACGTCAGCCAGCTATCAGTTCACCGGCGATGAGCTCTATGTGCGGGCTCGAATTACGTCGACCAAGATCCATCCGAACCCATCAACCATCGGCGACTTCGAACAAGCCTGGGTGCAACCGGCTTTGGGACCTGGCGCTAAGAAACCCGCAAGTGGGACGGATCGATGAATTCGTGGGACGGGTCACCAGGATCCCAATTGAAAGCGGCCATGACAACATCCTTGAACTGCATGCGCACGTTCCATCACGTTCGCGCACCCCACCGCGCGATGATATCCACTCCGCTGTTCCTGAGTGTTCAGAGAGACCTACCTGATCTGTATCGCGACCCCCGCCTCCACCACAACTGCCGCGCCGAGACCACAAACACGCGATTCCCAAGGAAGTCCGCGTTGTTCAACTCGCGAAGGATTGTAAAAAGTCGTACAAACCTAAGGCTTGAAGACCCATCCCACGGTTTGATTGCGTCGCATCAAAGCGAAAACCGGCGGTGAGTCACTGTCCGTCCAGCCACGGAGCACTGTGATTCATCGCCGGTTCAACCCATTTGATGTCGACGCCAGCAGCGTCGGCCACGTTTACGGAGTCGGTGGCTTGGCGGTTGTCACGCTTTGCGATTGGATCGGTTCGGTACCCGACTTGGCGGCTTCGCCGGGCAGCACTTTGCCTGACAACTTGAACTCGATCAGCTTCTTGTCATTCGGTCCCTGTCCGGCCACGGTGACGGTGAAGACTTCTTCGAGCGGCCCCGGGGTGTCGGGAGCCTTCACAATGACTCGCAGCATCTGCACGATCGACATGCGATCTCGCTGAGGCAGCTTCACTTGATAGGACTCGGACCCGCTGTTGCTTTCGATTTTCTCGACGGCAAACGGCTTCTGGCCACGAATTACAATGTTGACTTCTTCCTTATCGCCGGGCTTCATTCCCTTCAGGGCGATCGAGGGAGGAGTTATCGAATACTCGGCGATGACGCGTCCTTCGACCAAGATCGGGATTTGCGGGCTGTTGACGTCATTCGTCAGCAACACGATCTGTTCGCGGAGTTCGCCGGCCGGAGTGTTCGGGGCCAGCTTGACGGTCAGTTCGTAGTTGATATTGGCCGAGGGGCCGTTTGCCAGTCGAGACAATTCTCGGACCGAACAGACGACGTTCGGATTGCGTGACTTCACGTTGGAAATCTGCCAGCTCGCACTTCCCGCGTAGCTGATCCGCAACTTCTGCTCCATCCCGGCACCCTGAGAAACGGTTCCCAATAGTGCAGAACCGGGTTCGATCACGACATCCGTGCGGATGTAGGCGTGGATCGGAATCGTAATCTGGGTGAAGGTGGGCTGGTCGATCGAAATGATCACGTTGGCATTGCGTTCGCGGCTGTACTGCAGCGTGTTGAGCTTCACCTCGATGATGCCCTCTTCCCAAGTTTTCAACGTGGGGCTGAGGATCCGGGCGGAGATGCAATTGCAGCTCGTGTGAGCTTCACTGAAGTGGATTGTCTCCACATATTTGTTGGTGACCTTGAGCCGCAGCACGACATCCGCACCCCGCGCGACTGTTCCAAAGTCGTGGCTGTGCTTGTCGAACATGGCTTCCGCCCAGCTCAGTTGCCGAGCGGGCGTTGAGGCGAAGTAATTCGCCTCCTGAGCCAGTGCTGAGTTCGCAGTCAACACCCAGCCACAGGCCATGATTGCTACGGATGACGCGAACCTGTACATGATCTTTCTCACTCTGATCACTCAATATTCTGAGGAACAATGCTGGAGAATGTGATGCTCGCTGCTGTACCGAACATCCCGCTGGCCCCCGGTGACTGACAGACTATTTTAGGCTGACCATTCAACCGGACGGGACTTCAATAACTGACCCTCGGGCTAACATCCGCGATCAGCAATCAAACATACTCGCCATCGCCAGCGCACCGAGCTAAATCGCCGAAAATTCTTGAGAATTCGGTCGATCAAGTTCGGCTTGGCGAAGGCACGTAAGCTCTGCCTCTCACGGTGACATTACTGCTCGCGAAGGATGTATTCGCTCTCATTTCTGGACCGGATAATCCAGTATTAGCGCTCAGGACACCAGTCGTGGTCAGTATATCGGTTCAGTCGACAGCGCCGAACAGGGCATGACGGCCATCCCTGACAACGTCGACTCTCCGGGCGAGATTATTCGGAATGTTCAAAATTGTCAACGCGATTCCGACCAATCGCATCCCTAACTCATTATTAGGGTTATCTTTTCGACCGGATTCAGCGTCAATTTGTTCACCTTGTGATCAGTGCATCCGCATGGCAATTCGGGTGTTTTAAGAGGGATTTGGCGGTGCCTAGAGGGATACACCGCAGCTTCTGGCAATTTGCAGAATCCGGTTGGCAAATCGGATGGGACAGCTGGGGTTTATGGGATATGGGCAAAGTCCAGCGAGAGGGATGTGGCATTCGTCTTGAGATCGCATGGAGTTTGAGTTGTGCTTTGTCGGCGGTTTGCAAACAGAATTATCTCACGCAAAGCCGCCAAGGCGCAAAGTTAGGAAGAGATGAATTCTTTGCGCCTTGGCGCCTTTGCGTGAGATCCAATCCTTCTGGTTCTTGAATGATGCACGGGAATCTGGCGAACTAACCCAATCCCTTGGCAGAACAGATGTCTGAGTTGTAAGATCAGCATTGGTTTAAGTGAAATCGCGGCGGGGGTTGAACGCCCTTTGGCTGCAGTGACTATTACCTTGCCCTCAGAAGGATCTTGCAGATGGCTCAGAGGAATCTCGTCATTCTTGCGGCTGGCCTCGCTCTGTTGATGGTCGTTGCATTCGGACCTATACCGCTGGCAGTCGCGCAGGATGCACCGGCACCGAAGGCCAAAGCTCAGCCTGCTAAACCCAAGACGCCCCCCGCGAAGGATGCGGATGCCAAGGATGCTGATCCCAAAGAACCAAAGGAAGCGGAACCCAAGGAGCCTGAAGGGGTCGACAATCCGTTCCCCAAGCGCTTCCCGGCTCCGGCTTTGGAAGGTGGCGCGGGATGGTTGAATACGGGGGGCGAAATCACCCTGAAGGACCTGCGCGGCAAGATTGTGCTGCTCGACTTCTGGACCTACTGCTGCATTAACTGCATGCACGTGTTGCCGGATTTGGCCTATCTCGAGAAGAAGTACGGGAAGGAAATCGTTGTCATTGGCGTCCATTCCGCGAAGTTCGACAACGAGAAGGACACGGAGAATATTCGCCGGGCGATTCTGCGATACGAAATCGAACATCCGGTGATCAATGATTCCAGCATGACGGTCTGGCGCAAGTTTGGAGTTCACTCCTGGCCGACACTCGTGCTGCTGGATCCCGAAGGCTACTACTGCGGGTATGTCTCGGGCGAAGGCAATCGTGAGATCATGGAAACGGTGATCAATAAACTGATCACTTACCACAAGGCCAAGGGAACACTCGACGAGACGCCGGTGAAGTTTGATCTGGAAGCCGATAAGGCTGCTCCGACACCATTGCGCTTTCCGGGCAAGATTCTCGCCGATAACGAGGGACAGCGGCTGTTTATTTCGGACAGCAACCACAACCGCATCGTGGTCAGCGATCTCAATGGCAAAGTTCAGACGGTGATTGGTTCCGGAGCCATCGGCATGCAAGATGGCAGCTTTGAAAAGGCCCAGTTTGATCATCCCCAGGGGATGGATCTCGATGGCAATCTGCTGTATGTCGCCGATACCGAGAATCACTCGATTCGCGTCGTTGATCTCGACAAGAAGACGGTTGAAACGATCGCCGGCACCGGGGAGCAAACGAAGGAACGTGTGCGTGGCGGCAAGCCGTTGGAAACGGCACTCTCCAGCCCGTGGGACGTCAAGAAGATCGACGGCAAGCTGTATATTGCGATGGCGGGGCCGCATCAGATCTGGGTTCTGGATGGACCAGAATCCATCCACGTGTTTGCCGGATCGGGGCGTGAGGACATCATCAACGGGACCCTCAGCGAATCGGCCTTGGCCCAACCGTCGGGGATGGCGACTGACGGCAAATTCCTGTACGTCGTGGACAGCGAAGGCTCGGCAGTTCGCAAGATCCCCCTGGATCCGGAAGGCGAAGTGACCACCATCGTGGGCACGTCGGATCTGGCTCAGGGGCGTTGTCTGTTTGAATTCGGTGATATCGATGGCGTCGGCGACGAAGCCCGCTTGCAGCATCCGCTGGGCATTGCCTATCAGAATGGGCAGTTGTACGTTGCGGACAGCTACAACCACAAAATCAAGATTGTGGATATCGCCAAGCGCACCTCGAAGACATTCCTCGGCACGGGCAAGGCGGGTTCCAAGGATGATCCGGTGCAGCTTTCTGAACCCGCTGGATTGGCATTTGCCGGCACCAACAAGATGTATATCGCCGATACCAACAACCATCAGATTCGGGTGTACGATCTGGAGACCAAGAAGTCGTCTGTCCTCGAGCTAGTCGGCCTAGAGGCTCCCAAGCCAGTCGCCGCGGCCGAATCGCCGGCTGTTGGACCCAAGCCGACCGAAGTGGCTGCTCAAACGGTGGCGGCTGGCGAGAAATTGAAGTTCGAAGTGGCGGTCAAGCTGCCCGAGGGCTTCAAGTTCAACAAGCTGGCCCCCGTGACCTACCGCTTGAAGGCCGAAGGCGATCAGGACCTGGTGGCCAAGGAACTGCTCGACCAGAAGGAAGAAGTGCAGCCGGACGCTGGAAAAATCGCGTTTGAAATCCCCCTGGCAGCCAAAAGTGGCACTGGCAAGTACCGATTGACGGTGAGCTATTCCTACTGCCGCGATGGCAAGAGCGGCGTTTGCAAGTTCAAGAATGCCACTTGGATTATCCCCATCACGTTGGATGAGAAGGCCGAACAGAAGTTGATCAAATTGAACGTGGAGTAGGGCGGTCGAGCAAGCCCCGGAAGGGGCGATCGCATAAAGCCTGGGGCGGAAGCCCCAGGTCCGATCGCGTGAGAAAAACCTAGCCCCGGAGGGGCGACCGACAACTGTGCTAAACGGTTTTGGGTCGCCCCGCCGGGGCTTAAACTTTCTCTTTTGGTCAATTCCCGGGGCTTCCGCCCCGGGCTTATGCGGTCGCCCCTCCTGGGGCTTAGGACACTTCGCTTAGGACGCATCGCCAATCACGGCGAATTCCATTTCTCTCGTAGCGGAATCTCGTAAGAGTTCGACCCGGATGTCTGGAGACTGCCGCGGAACTCTGACGAGATTCCGCTACTCGCGCCACCGGTTTCCCTGCACAAAATGCGACTGTTTTTGTCGTCACGTCCGGATCAATTCTGTCCGGATTGTTAGACATAGCCTATACTTCAATTGCGGCGAGAATCGATAACAACCGATGGGCTGACGCCTGACACTCGCCGTGACCAGTTTGACCCGCTTTGCGCTTCACCTCACGAGACAAGTTGACGTCACTTGCCATGTCGGATAAAAGCGATGAGGCAGGCGAGCGGAGCAACCAACTTTTGTGGGGGAGCCGGGACCGTGGCGCGGGACTCAAAGATTCTAGTACTGGGGGGCAGTCCGGACGAGCTTGATGCGCTCGCCGCACCTCTCGGCAGCGTCTATGACGTTTTGCACGCTGACGATCTGGAAGCCGCACTTGAGAAATTGCGGCAGCAGTCGGTGGCGGGTTTGTTTATCCTGGGAGAACAAGCCAGCAATCCCGAGATGGCGTCGCTGATGCTGCAGTCATCGGCAGTCCTCACGCAGTTTCCCGAGGGACTGGCGATTCTCGACACTGATTTGCAAGTGTTGTGGAAGAACTCGAAGTTCGAAAACCTCACGACGCCTGAGACGACTTCGCTGGCCGATCAGAAGTTCTACGAAGCGTTTGGCATGCCGGAGATCCTGGGGCCCGATTTCGCCCCGTTCCATACGGCCCTCGCCACCCGCCAGATGGCCTATACCCGCTTGCAAGTGGGGCTCGATACACACCTGTCTCTCCGAGTGACGCCCATTTTTCTGCGCAAGTCCGAATTGCCGCAGTTGCTGGCCGTCATGGTGCGGGATATTTCGGCCAGCATTCAGCAGCAGCAAAAGCTGAGCGACGTCTATCACGCCGGTTTGGAACTCTGCGACCTCTCTCCGGAAGAGATCGCTGAGATGAACTTCACTGATCGCATTGAGTATCTCAAGGCGCGGATTATTGCCTGTACGAAAGACGTGCTGAAGTTCCAGAACCTCGAATTGCGGCTGGTCGATCCCGCCACTGGGCGGCTGAATTCGCTGCTGGTAGTTGGCATGCGTCCCGATGCCGCGATGCGTGAACTGTATGCCCGACCCAAGGAGAATGGGGTGACGGGCTACGTGGCATTCACAGGCAAAAGCTATCTGATCGATGATACGGAAACCGATCCGCTGTACCTGCCCGGAGCCGAAGGGGCTCGCAGCGCATTGACCGTGCCGCTGGTCTGGCACGATCAGGTGATGGGAACTTTCAACGTGGAGAGTCCCGAGCCTCGCGCTTTCAAACAGCAGGATCTCGAATTCCTCGAGCTGTTCGGACGCGAAGTCTCACTGGCGGTCAATCTGCTGAATCTGCTGGTCGCTCAAAATGCCACGACAGCCGATACCAGCGTGCTGCGTGTGCTACGGGAAGTCTCGCGACCGACCGACGAAGTTTTGAACGAACTGGCTTGGCTGGCCGAGCAACTGAATGACCAGGGCAGCGATGTGACGGACCGCCTGCAACTGATCTGTCGGCATACCCGTGACATCAAGCAGTTGATTCAGAATGTCCGTGATCAACTGACTCCTGAGAGCGCATTGAATCCCTCATCCCGGGCCTGTCACCCGATTCTCCACGGCAAGCGAATTCTGGTCGCGGACAGCGAGGAATGCATTCGGCGCATGGCGCTGGAAGTACTCGCCCCGCATGGTTGCCTGGTCGAGACCGCCCGCAATGGTGAAGAAGCGCTGCGGATGGTGCGGCAATTTGAATACGACGCTGTCCTCGGCGAGATGAAACTGCCGGACATGGGTGGGCATCAACTGCTGTGTGGGATCTGGGACATCGATGAATCGGTCCCCTTTTTCCTGACCACCGGTTTCGGCTATGACGCCGGCCACTCGCTGGTGAAGGCCCGGCAGCGCGGACTGACCACGGAAGTCTTGTGGAAGCCGTTCAAAGTGAATCGGTTGCTGGATGAGCTCGACAAGGCGTTTTCTCAGCCCAAGCTGACCGCGAAGTAAGCTGACTGCGAAGTAATTCGTGGAACAGGGTGCTGGCCTGTCTTTTTCTCTCCAGAATGGCTCAAATCAACTTGCGTCAGCAAAGGCGTGACAGGCTGGAAGCCTATCCCACTTTGTCCGAACGTAACGAATTGGTCGACCTTCACGCCAAACAAGACGACACAACTCCGCGGAAATGTCGCAGTTCTGGCTCATTCAGTTTTGACGAATCAATTTTTGACGAGCTATAATCGATTTCGGGATTGCGCACATCCGCGGGGTAACATCGCCGGCCAATGATCCGTGGGAGGATTCACTTGGCATCTTGGCTCGCTTTCGATTTGACTCACGGTTTCTGAGCGACTTGATCGGACGCGGGTCTGCAATTCTGTCCGTAGCGTTCCGCTGCTTTAGCCGTGGTAGTTCCTTTGAGGTTCCCTGATGTCGACGGACCATGACAAGCCTGATTCGGCGGAAATAACGCTGCCGCAGGATGATCTGGCCACGCGCAAGACACTGGGGCCGTATGAGCTGAAACGGAAGCTGGGGCAAGGCGGCATGGGGGCCGTCTATCTGGCGGTCGATCCGGCGTTGAAGCGCCAGGTGGCACTCAAGATTCTGCCGCGTGAAAAGGCCAGTAATCCACAGCTTGTCAAACGCTTTAAAGCCGAAGCTCAAAATGCGTCTCAACTGACGCATGAGAACATCGTTTCTGTCTACGGCGCCGGTGAGGCCGACGGATATCTCTACATTGCCTTGGAATTCATAGATGGCATTGACGTTCACGATTTGGTGGAACGTCGTGGCATACTCCCGGTGAAACGTTCGATCGATATCATCAAGCAGGTGAGCCGCGCCCTGCAGCACGCGCTGGAGCAGGGGATCGTCCATCGTGATATCAAGCCGGCCAACTTGCTGGTGCGACGCGATGGTGTGGTGAAGCTGGCCGATATGGGGCTGGCTCGAGCGGTTGATGAGTCCACTGAAACGGGGATCACTCGCGCCGGGACGACTGTCGGTACGGTGGACTACATGTCCCCGGAGCAGGCCCGCAACAGCAAATCCGCCGATGTCCGCAGCGACATGTATTCGCTCGGTTGCACGTGGTTCCACATGCTGACGGGGGCCCCGCCATTTTCGGAAGGCAGTCTGACCAACAAGCTCAATGCGCACGCCAATCGAGCTCGCCCTGACGCACGCGACAAGAACCCGGCGGTTCCGGAGGGTGTGGTCGCGGTGATGCAGCGGATGATGGCCAAGGATCCCGATGATCGCTACCAGACACCGCTCGAATTGATCCGGGATCTGGAAGGAGCCCTGGTCAACAAAGATGCCGTCTCGCGAAAGATCCTCGAAGCGCTGAACGATGACTCGGCACACGGCAATGAGGACGACTTCGAACCCGAATCTGGAGCGGAAGCGGATCCTTACCCCGTGAATATGCAATGGAGCGACGGGGGCTTGCCAGTGCCAGCGGGGCCGGTGACGGCGATTGATCAGTTGGACGACACGGACTTCGAACCACAGACGGCTGCCCGTCCGTCATCGGATGGTTCCAAGCCCGTCCATACGCCCCACAAGCCACAGAAGTCGCAAAAGCCACAGAAGTCGACATCGGCACCCTACCCAGTTGACGAGCCCGAGTGGGAAACTTCGACCTCCAACGATACCTCACCCACGAAAAACGCCGCACCGGGAGCAACTCCGGCTGCGTTGCATACGTCGAGCACAACACCCGCTCGTGGATCGACAGCCAAGAATAAAAACTCCAAGCCGGCTGCGGCCCCAGAGGCTCGTTCGGAATCATCGACTCCCTCCCGGTCGAAGTCAGCCGCCACACCGGATTACAGTGGGGGCAAACCCCACGCCACGAGCAAACCGGCGGCGGCTCAAAGTAAGCCGTCGTTTTTTTCATTCAGTCTGTTCGGCAGCAAGCCCAAACCCGACGCACCCGAGGTACGATCAAAGCCCACCACGCTACCGCCCCCCAAACGCAAGGGCGAGGTCGATGAGCCCACTCAAAACGCTCAAGTGGCAGCCCCGATGCCGAGCCAACTTAAGATGGGATTGACCGTCCTGGGCATCCTGCTTGGAATCTTGGCGATCGTCTCTCTGGCGAGCCTGGCCCAACGCATGGGTGACGCGGCCGCACCGCTTGTAGCGCCCGTGCAACAGTTACCGCCGCCTCCCGTCCAGGCGGGTCCTGTGCAGCCGGGTGAAGCTGTTGCCTCGGCCGACGGAGCCAGTGAAAAGAAGGTCAAGGACTTGCTTGTCGAACGCAATGAGCTGCTGGAAGGCAAGGGCATCACCGGTGCGGCGAGTGGAGTTAAGAACATCGGTGCGGACGTGACTTCGGCGGGGATTGCGGAGGGCAAGTATCTCCCCGATTGGGTCACTGCCGATTTGCCGATGAATTCCGTTCCTCTGCGTACCGTACGCAATGGGGCGACCTCGGCTGCCGACAGGTTGTTTGGATCGCTTGCCGAGGCGTTAAAGGACATTCCGGCCGGTGGAGTGCGGATCTTACTCTCCCACGATGGGCCGTTCGACTTGAAACCCGTTGAGATGTCTGGCGGCTTAATCATTGTTGAGGCCGCACAAGGGACGCGTCCCCTAATCCGTCTCATCGGTGACGGCGAACATCACAAATTGCCCTGGTTGAATGTGACGGGGGGCACCCTGGTCTTGGATGGAGTCGACGTGACCGGTGACGCGGGGGCTGTTCCCGCCTCCGATCCGTGGACCTGGGTTCGGATGACTGGCGGGCACCTGTATGTTCGCCGCACTTCATTCACACTCATCGGCAAGCGATCGGCACCGACAATCGCCTTGAAGCAGAGCGGAGGTCTGATCGACAAGTCTGATAAAGCGGTGACCGCACCGCGATTTTTGCTCGATCGATCCGTCCTGCGCGGCGATGGTTTACAGTGCGTGCAGCTCGAGAGTCCGGTATTTGAAAGTGTGATCCTCAAGAGTCTGATGGTCGCTGGAGACGCCACGGCGGTCACCATCCGCGGACAGGAAAAGGCCCAGCCTGAGATGGCTCGGGAATTGCGATTCGTCAGCTCGACGATCTGTTCCAGCCAGCAGACGCTGCTGTTATCTGCCCAGGGTACTGCGAATCCCGTTCAGACTGATCTGATTGTCTTGGGGACGCTATTCGCCGCTCCTGCAGAAGCGCATCTGCCTGTGCTCTTGTCGCTGGAAGATTGGCCCAAAGGCGCGACCAACGGTAGTCAGGCAGGCAGTGGCCCGTATAAGAATCTCAGTTGGATTGCAGCCGCGAGCGCGGGATTGGGATTTCATCCCCTGCTGAAGTTGAATACGGACGAGGCAGCGAATCTCAACGATGGTCCGGCATGGAAGAAGTCATGGAAAGAGGAATCGTCGTCTCCCACGATCTTCTCCACGCTTCCTTGGCCCAGTGACCTGAAGGCAGGCATTCTGGCGACGCCGATTAAGGCCTGGTCGCCGATCACCTTGCAAACGCTGGCACTGTCCTTCCCGCAGGGCATCACTCCTGGATGTCCGGTTAGCGAACTGCGTGCTCCCGAGTATTCCACCGATTCCACGACAGTCGCGACCAAGCCGCAGCGTCCGCGTCCGCCTGCTCCGTTTGCCGCGAAGGCTCAGGTCCCGGTGGATCTCATCAAGACGGATCTCGGTAAGCTGATCGGCAGTAAGGATTGGGAGGACGGCACGGTCTTTGTCGCTTCGGGCAGCGGACAGCGCTACAGTTCGCCGATTGTCGTCGATCGACATAAATGGAGAATCCAATTTCAACAGACAGAAGGCACGACGCTGGTGATTTCACCCCGTGGGGCGTCGCGCAGCGGCGACAATGCGGCCTTCATCACCATTCGAGGCGGGCAGCTTGATCTGGAACAGGGGACCTTTAACTTCGATCCCAAGGAATCCAGTTCCGTCACTCCATGGTTTCTGTACGCCGAAGGAGGCGGATTTACGCTGCAGAAGTGTCGCATCGCAATTCCCTCGGCAGTCGCCGCACGCAACCGCGGAATCATCCGCTGGGCTGCGGCGAGTGTGCCCAGTAAAGCGGGAAGCGATGTCGAGTTCAGCGATTATGGAGTTGTGACCGATTCCCTGTTGATCGGAAATAACACGCTGATCTCAGCCGATATGAGCCGCCGTGCTCTGGTCTTGAACAACAGCGCGTTCGTCGGCAGGCAGCATCTGTTCGATTTGCATGTCGGTCTCAACCAGGGCAAGGAACCATCGGCCTTCGATGCCCAGAATTGCACTTACCTGGCGGGTGGGACGCTGTTCGCGGTCAAGTCGCAAGCCGAGTCGGGCAGCAATCCAGTGCCTTGCCGGATGTTTCACTACAACTCAGTGTTTGGCACCTTGCCGCACGATTCGAATGCGAAATCCGCCTCGTTGCTGATGAATTACGTCGGTGGCGTATCGGCGACGAGTCAGCTTATCTGGTACGAAGAGAGTTGCGGCTACGCACCCGACTTGAAGGCCTATTTTGCTTCGGAAGCGACATTACCCACGGCGACCGTCAAAGCCCAGGATTATGCTGTCGAGTGGACCAAACGCTGGGGAGCCGACCGCGTGCAGCGGCCATTACAGGGGACTGATGGTGTCATTTTCGAGAAGAACCTCGGCCCGAATGCAGTGGCCGTGAAGCACGAAAACCTGAAGTTCCACAGCACGGCGAAGGCCGAAAATTGGTCCGAAACGGGCGGCCCCATTGGCGTTCGTCCGCAGGCACTGGAACCGCCTCCCGCTCCGGCGAAAGGGGCGCCTGGAATCAAGCGCGGCCCCATGAAGGCGCCCGGCAAAGTTGTGTTGTAGCTTAGCCCCGGAGTTCGACGTCATGGGAGGGTGAGGCTCCTGCCGAACCGCAAGCGTCTATCGACTCTCGCCAGACTACCTGGTTCGGCGGGAGCCTCACCCTCCCATCGACCGTAAAAAAACGACGGGTGCTGCACAAAATGTGCGGCACCCGTCGTTGGTTGTTTCTCAGACTACGATAATTCGAGAATCGGATTCCCTGACGGCAATACCGGAATCGGACGACCCGCGTTGTTGAGGTACGACTTGTGAACGTCGATCCCCAGATGCCGGTAGACCGTGGCCAGGACGTCTTGCGGAGTCTTCGGGTTGTCCTTGGGGAACGCACCCTTCGAATCGGATGATCCGACGATCCGTCCGCCCTTCACGCCGCCACCAGCAAATGCGGCGCTGAACACATTGGGGTAGTGATCCCGGCCGGCATCGTTGTTGACGCGTGGAGTCCGCCCGAATTCGCCCCAGGCCAGCACCATCGTGGAATCGAGCAACCCGCGTTCTTCCAGGTCTTGAATGAGCGCCGTATAGGCTTGATCCCAACGGGGCAGGAAGCCGCGACGCAGTGAATCGAAGCCTTGCACGTGGGTATCCCACCAGCGCAGATCCACTGTGACCAACCGCACTCCCGCTTCGACGAGACGTCGGGCGAGGATCATGCGTTGAGCCCAGTTCGACGCACCGCAACGATTCGACGCACCCGGATCAAACGCGGGCATGAAGCCATATCGCTGTCGCAGTTCCATGGGCTCAGCATCGAGATCAAATGCCGCACGTGCCGCGGGTGAACTGAGGATGCCCCAAGCCTGTTGCTGGAAGCGATCCATGGCCACCATCTGACCGCGGGCATCTAGCTTGCGTTGCAGACGATCGAAGCCCGTCAACAGCTCACGACGATTGTCCAGGCGATCCGCCGTCAGTCCATCAGCCAGGGCAAAGTTCGGCACGCTGAAGGGGCCTTCTTTGGCGGGATCCGCCAGCGTTTCAAACGGCTTGTAGGAAACGCCCAAGTATGCCGAACTGGTCCCCGGGACCATCTTCGGAATCATGACGTAGGTCGGCAGCGTGGGATTCAGATGCCCCAATTGCTCGGCGACAATCGAGCCGCAACTGGGTTGGACGTTTTCGTCAGCGTTGGGGCCGGAATTGTAACCGGTAAAGCAAATCTGATCGCCGGTGGAATGCCCTGCATCGTGGTGATGCAGGCTGCGGACGATCGACCACTTGTCCATGATCTGCGCGGTCTTCGGCAGCATGTCGGTCAGATTGATCCCGGGCACATTGGTGGGGATCGTCCCGAACTCACCACGGTATTCCACGGGAGCGTCTGGCTTGGGATCCCACATGTCGATATGACTGGGGCCGCCGCGCATCCACAACAAGATGACCGAGTTCAGTCGTTTTTCGGATCCGGCCAGAGCTTCCTGCTGCAACAGTTGCGGCAGACTTAGTCCCGCCGCGCCGAGCGCACCGGCCTTCAGGAACCAGCGGCGATCACCGCGGAGAGTCGCTTGGAAATCTGAGCAGCCGAGTTGCCGCCTATTCAATTCAGTCATTCGGGGACCTTATCTTGCGCTGTCTGCCCTCGAACGGGATTCCTTCCCGATCACCCCATTGATCTCAGTCATGGGTGCACTCTACCACCTGTGCAGACTTAATCGTATCGGATGACACGACTTGAATCAATGAGTGTTGATTCGAAATTGACGCGAATTCCGAATCGCATTGGAATATGTTGACGGATTGTCGTTATTGGTTTCTGAGAATAATTCGAGTCGATGGGAGGGTGAGGCTCCTGCCGAACCGCGGATCAAGGACGAAATCCGGTAGTCATTGAGGATTTGAATCCACAGATTTCGCAGAAAAGGATGAGTCAGGAGGGAGTTTTTGGAACACTGATCTACGCTAATTAACACTGATCAATTCGGAATACGATCATGGCGAAATTGCGACATGGAAAGTTCTTGATTAGTGTAGATTAGCGAAGATCAGTGTTCCAAAATCTTCGTTCTTCGTAAGGATGGGCGGGTACACCATCAAGCAGAGGGGGGCAGTCGCCAGAAACGCGCTCAATAATGAGCCGATGAAGTTAGCGAGTGGGCGATACCATCCACCAAATGACCGCGGCAATGACCAACAGCGCGACAACACTCGCCAAGGCAACCGCCCAAATCGGCCAGCGTTTCCTGGGTTGGGCGATTTCCTTCAGCACGAAGTGGAACTGGTCGGCGATGGAAATCCGATCGCCGGGCCACAGCAGTTGATCGGTGGTGGCGACGCCGTTGACCCGAATGCCGTTGCGGCTCTTGAGATCGCTGATTCGCCACCACTGGCCTTCCAGCGACAACAGGGCGTGCTTCGATGAGACACGGGGCGAGTCCAGGCGGACCGCGGCTTCCTGCGAGCGACCGATGACCATCCGTTCGCGATTCAGCGGGACTGTGGGGCCTTCGGGAACTGGGACCAGCATCAGCTTGACATGTTGAACCAACTTCAGATGGGGATAGTCTGCGGCGATCGCGTCGCTATGAAAACCCGGATGCTTCAAGGCAGGCTCGCCGACCTCCGCCGGTTGAGGCAACGCCACGCCTGACTTGCGGGGTGTCGTGTCAGCGGGAATCCGGGTTTCGATGACCCCTTGCGGCACGACGGGCTTTGACACACCCGATGGTCTTAACGCCGTGCTCGATTGATTGCTGCGGGATGACGGCCGAGCCAATTGCAGGCGTTTGCGAGCCTCGGCGGCGCGGAGTTTGAGGATGTCGCCGAAATTGAACTCGATGTCGTCCCGCTGGCAGAAGGGGGCCAGAGCGGCACTCACTTCCGCGGCCGTCGCGAAGCGTTCTTCGGGCAACTTGGTCACCATCTTGGCGAGAATGGCTGCTAATTCTTCCGGAACGGCGGGTACCAGATCGCGCACCGACGGGAATGGTTTGAAGCGATGAGCCTCAATCTTTTGCGGCGTGCTGGGCAGGGGGAAGGGTACCGTGCCGGTCAAGATGTGATAGAAGGTGCAGCCCAGGCTATAAACGTCGGCTCGACCATCCACCGTATGGCTGTTGAAAGTCTGCTCGGGGGCAATGTAATCATCGGTTCCCAGGCACTGATGTCCGAAAATCATCGCCAACGAGAACTCAGATTGATGGTCGTTCTGCAGGAGTGCCAGACCGAAATCGAGGATCTTGCACTGACCATCACGGGTGATCAAGAGATTGGTCGGCTTGATATCTCGATGGATCATGCCCTTGTCGTGAGCATGTCGCAGTCCCTCCGCCGCCTGCCGAATGCAATCTGCTGCCTGGCGCCACGGTAGCGGGCCGCGACGCAGTCGCATGAGGTCCTGCAGGTTGATCCCTTCGACGAATTCCATCACCATGAAGGGAACTTCGCCGTACAAATCATCTGACTGACCATATTGCAGCGTCTGAACGATGTTTTCGTGCTGCAATTGCAGTCCAGCGCGGGCCTCCAACTCGAAGCGCGCGCGCAGGCCGACATCATGCTTGATGCGGTCCGACAGGACCTTGATCGCGACACGGTCTCGGGGGCCATTGCCATCACGCGGTTCGGCGATGTAGACCCAGCCCATACCGCCCGTGCCGAGGATTTCTCGCAGCTTGTAGTGGTCGACGAAGAAGCCGCGCGACTGACCGTGTAACAGTTGATTCGCCTGAAACAGCGTCAGATGCTGCCGGTTGATGAAGGCCTTGGCAATGTCCTTGGGATCGGACGTGGCGGTGAAGTGCTCCGTGCGCACAATTGTCGCGATGTCCTCGGGGGACAGCAATTCGCTGCGCCGCAGAGTTTCGAGAAAATCGCCTGACAATTGATCATCCCTTCCAGTGGAGCGCGGAAGATCGTGTCCCTTGCCTGATTGAGGCATACCTGCACTGAAAAACTTGGCGACGAATTGACTCGTCCCCGTCATTTATTGATTGTCGCATAAAACCCCAAACGAGTTCGGCAACAATCGGCTTAGTATCGGCTGGATTGGCAATTCAATGGAAAATGGTCTATTCGGCCCGAAATCTGTCTGGCCTTCGACAATTCATGCGTGATGGAGCATCACTCAAAAAACTCGCGGGTTGATGAATTCAAACCGCAGGTTACAGTGCCAAGATGAATTATAGGACAGTTTCGATCATTTTTTGAACGGCAAATCCGCTCAGTTTTGCAAACTTTTGAAGAAAATCTGTAACCGTTGAACACGAGGCCAGCATTGATCGCCGTACTTGTTGGGGTATTTTCCCCAGTGGGTCCTATTCGTCCCATTTGCTAACAGGATTGGTGGATGGGAGGGTGAGGCTCCCGCCGAACCGCGAGCGTCATTCGGGCCTCCCTAGATGAAAACGGTTTGATAAGGAGCCTCGCCGTTCCGATGTGGGAATGCACTGCGATTCTTTCTAATGAATTTCCTGGAAAGCACGGTGAGAGCCAATTAGACATTCGCGGTTCGGCGGGAGCCTCACCCTCCCATGACGTTTAATGTCGCTTCGCTTGGCACTCTCTGCGAGACCACTACAATGAAACCGCGCTGTGTACGGAATCCTGAATGAGCACCCTGGAGACATGCGTCATGTTGCGTTGGTCGATGGTTCTACGGTTGTGTGCGGTCGCAATTGGCTGTGCTGGATTTACCACATCAGCCAATGCCGACTCGCCGGATGAGTTCACCTACTCGCTGTTCGATGGCAAGTCTCTGGACGGTTGGAACATCGAGAACAAGTGCGAAGCCGACGTGGTCGATGGTCAACTGCGTTTGAAGGCCGGCAATGGCTGGCTGCGTTCCGATCATCAGTATTCCGATTTCAAACTGCATGTCGAATGGAAGGCCCTGCAGGCCGCCAAGTACGACGCGGGGATTTTCATCCGTTCCTCTGGCGAAGGCGATCCGTATCCCAAGCCCAGTTATCAAATCAATCTGTTGCAGGGGAAAGAAGGCAACATTGGCAGTTTGCCAGGTGCGATGAGCACGGGGCTGGTCAAGGAAGGGGATTGGAACGCCTTCGATATCACGGTCATTGGTGATGCCGTCGCACTCGAGATCAACGGAAAGCCCGCCTACAAGACCGGCGGCCTAACGGCGAAGACGGGTTACATCGGCTTCCAGATTGAAGTCCCGGCCGGTGGGCAGTATCTGATTCGCAACCTCCAGCTGACCGAGCTCAATACCAAGGCCTTGTTCAACGGCAAGGATCTGGCTGGTTGGGAAGGAGTCGGCGATCCCGCTGAGAAGTGTTGGAAAGTCGCAGACGGATTGTTGCTGTGCACCGGCGAGAAGGGTCCGTGGATTCGTTCGGCTGCCGAGTATGGCGACTTCAATCTGCGATTGGACTATCAAGTTGACGTGGGAGGCAACAGCGGCGTGTATGTCCGCGTGCCAGCAGATGGCAATCATCATCGCGACAACGACACGCTGCCTCCCGCGGGATTTGAAGTGCAAATCCTGGACGACGCGGCCCCGCAGTACAAGGATTTGAAGGACTATCAATTCTCGGCATCGGTCTATGACATTGCCGGCGCGCAGCCACATGTGTCCAAGCCGCACGGTCAGTGGAACACGCTGGAGATCAATTGCCAGGGGGGCAACATCACGACCACACACAATGGCAAAGTGGTGACCAAGGTCACTGCCGAGACTCATCCCAAGAGCAAGCTCCGCATGCTGAAGGGTTTTCTGGGGCTGCAAAATCACAGCTCGCTGGTCAAATTCCGCAACGTCCGCGTCGGAGGCTCCCAGCCGTAGGCTGCCGTAGCCCGACTCTCCGAGTCGGGTTCTTCGTCGAATGCCGGAACAGGCTTATGGGAGGGTGAGGCTCCTGCCGAACCGCAAGCGTCTATCGGTCCTCGCCAGACTAAGCGGTTCGGCGGGAGCCTCACCCTCCCAGCAACCGCAATGTGAATCCCACCCGACTCAGAGAGTCAGGCTACAGTGCTGCTGCAATTCAAACCTCGAATCCTCGTACTACCATTTGCCGCGCTGGTGATCTGGGGGCTGATTTACTACAGAGTCAATCGACCTCAGATCGAATTGTCGGATGCCGAACGCGAAGCCATCCAGCGCCGCCGGCCGGCTCCGGTATTCAAACTGCACGATCAACGATCGCAGCTATTTCGCCTGGGAACATATCTCGGACGACATAAGCTGCTGATCGTGTTTTTTGATTCCAGCCAGGGAGCCTCCAGGAACGCGCAGTTGCAGGTCCTGAAATCCGGATACGAAAAACTTTCCGCTCATGGAGAAAAGGTGCTGGCTATCAGCAGTGCCACACCGTACGCCAACCGTGAGTCGTTTAAGCTGGGCGGAGACTTCCCGTTCTTCGTGTTGTCGGACGCCGATTACAGTGTCGAAACGGAGTGGGGCTGTATGACCACAGGCGATCCCCCGCAGGTGATTCCATCGGCGTTCGTCGTGGATCGCGCGGGGGTCATCAGTTGGTCGCAGATCGGTGGACCGACGCCGATCCCGTTGGAGACGTTGTCTCGCGAGTTGAACAAAGCACGATAGCCTGCATTCTTCCGTCCCTTATGTCCTTTCAGTCCCTTCCGTCCCTTTAGAATTCAAAGGGACATAAAGGACTGAAGGGACATAAAGGTTGTGGTTACAGACAACAGCCCGGTTGGGTGCAGCCAACCGGACTGTCGCCACTGCAGACCTGCACGATTAGATTCGCGATTCGGCGCGTGCTGCACGCCAATCCGCGAACGCTTGAATGACATAGAAGAACACCGGCGTTAGAAAAATTCCGAACAGCGTCACGCCCAACATCCCCGCGAAGACCGCCGTCCCCAGGGTGCGCCGCATTTCCGCTCCGGCGCCCTCGCCCAGCACCAGCGGCACGACGCCGAAGATGAAGGCCAGCGACGTCATGATGATCGGCCGCAATCGCAGCTTGCACGCTTCCAGGGTTGCTTCGAAGCGGTCGACTCCCGCCTGATGCCGAGCCCGGGCGAATTCGACAATTAGAATCGCATTCTTACAGGCCAAACCGACCAGCACCACGAACCCGATTTGCGTGAAAATGTTGATGTCCATTTTCGCGAAGATAACGCCCGCGATGGAACAGAGCAGACACATGGGCACCACGAGAATCACCGCCAGCGGCAGCGACCAGCTTTCGTATTGAGCGGCCAGCACCAGAAACACCAGCACGACCGCCAGGATGAACGCGTACATGGCCGTGTTACCCGCCTGCAATTGCAGCAACGCCAGTTCGGTCCATTCGGCCTTCATCGACTGCACCAGGTTTTCGTTGCTGACCCTGGCCAGTTCCTCGATCGCCTGTCCCGAACTCGTACCAGGGGCCGAGTTGGCATTGATAATTGCCGACGAATACAGGTTGTAACGCACCAGCATCACGGGGCCGCTGACCTCGCGTACGCTGGCCACGGACGACAACGGGACCATGGCATCGTGATCGTTCCGTACCTTGAGCCGCTTGAGATCTTCAATCTTCATCCGGAACTGTGTGTCAGCCTGCACGTTGACCTGCCAGGTACGGCCGAACTTGTTGAAATCGTTGACATACAGCGAACCAAAATAAATCTGCAGCGTACTGAAGACTTCCGCCAGCGAGACTCCCATGGTCTTGACGGCATAGCGATCAATATCCAGAAACAGCCACGTCGTGTCGGCCCGGAAACTGGAAAACACTCCCTGCAACTGGTGGGACCTGGCAGCCTCATCGACCACCTTCTGGCTGACCTTCTGCAGTTCATCCAGGCCGTTCTCACCACGGTCTTCGATGACGATTTTGAAACCACCCGCGGTTCCCAACCCGTCGATCGGCGGGGCTCCCAGGACGTTCACCAGTCCGTCCGGAACAGCCTCGTCCAGGGCCCGTTTCAATCGAGCGGCGATCACATCACCCGTGAGGTGGTGTCCCCGTTCATGGAAATCCTTGAGCATCACATACATGGAACCGAAGTTCGGCGCGTTGGCGCCCAGCAGGACCGACTGTCCCGCAATCGCCACCGTGTGATTGACGCCGGGAGTCTTTCCCGCGATTTTCTCGATCCGCTGCATCATCTGAATCGTACGATCCAGCGATGAGGAATCCGGCAGTCGCACATTTACCAGTAGATAGCCCTTATCTTGCGACGGAATGAACCCGGTCGGCGTCTTCACGAACAAATCGTAAGTCAGATACAGCAAGCCGCCATAGATGCACAACACCAGGAAACTACCCCGCAGCAACCAGCCCACCGAGGCCACGTAGGCATCTGTCGTCGCATTGAATGCACGGTTGAAAATGCGGAAGAACCAGCTCAGCGCGTAATTGATCGGACGGACGAACCCCCATCCGGCGATTAAGCCCACAAGACTGGCAATTCCGGGGAGCCACGGGCCGATATCAATCCCCTGTCGCATGAGGTAGGGCTCAAATTGAGTCCGCAGCCAGCCGGTCAAGAAGGCATATCCGATCCAGGTGAAGATCGCCTTAATGGCCCAGCCCGGCAACGCTTCACCATGCCCCTGGGTCTTGGGCCGCAGCAAGAGCACCGCCAGTGCCGGACTCAGGGTGAGCGAATTGAACGCCGAGATAATCGTCGAGATGGCGATTGTCAGCGCGAACTGACGGAAGAACTGACCGACGATCCCCGTGATGAACGCGCAGGGTACGAACACGGCTGTCAGCACCAGACCGACCGCGATGACCGGCCCGGACACTTGTTCCATGGCGAGAATCGCCGCGTCGCGGGGAGTCATCCCGTGTCCGATATGATGTTCGACCGCTTCGACCACGACGATGGCATCATCGACGACGATACCAATCGCCAGCACCAGGCCGAACAAAGTGAGCGTATTCAAACTGAAACCGAACGCAGCCATCGTGGCAAACGTGCCGACAATAGCGACCGGCACGGCCACCAGCGGAATCACCGCGGCCCGCCAGCCCTGCAAAAACACCAGCACGACGATGGCCACCAGCAGCACGGCATCGCGCAAGGCGTTGAAAACCTCGTTCACCGATTCTTCGATGAAGGGAGTCGTGTCATAGACGATTGAGTAGTCGACCCCCTTGGGAAACCGCGACTTGAGCTCTTCGACTTTGGCTCGTACTTGCTGGGCCGTCCGTAAGGCATTCGAACCCGGTAGTTGATAGACCGATAACGCCACTGACGGCTGGCCGTCCAGCGTACAGACTTGATCGTAGCCCAAGGCCCCCAATTCAGTTCGGGCGACGTCACGCAGGCGAGTGATACGGCCATTGTCATCGGCCTTGATGATCATTTCGCTAAACTGCTGATCCTCGGCCAAGCGGCCCAGCGTCGTCATCGTGTATTGAAACACTTGACCATTGGGAGCCGGGGGTTGACCAATCTGTCCGGCAGCGACTTGGGCATTCTGCTGTTCGATCGCCTGGACGACGTCGGTCGCCGTCAGATTGCGCGCCGACATTTTCTCGGGATTCAACCAGACGCGCATGCTGTAGTCGCGCTGTCCCATGAAAGAAATGTCGCCGACGCCTGCCAGGCGAGACAACTCATCGCGCAGCTGAATCGTCGCATAGTTACTGAGATAGAGGTTGTCACGGCTGCGATCGGGAGAAAACAGATTGATGATCATCAACACGCTGGGCGACTTCTTCTTCACCGCCACTCCGCGACGAGTGACCAGCGGCGGAAGAATAGGCTGGGCCAAGGCCACGCGGTTCTGCACCAGCACCTGGGCCAGATTGAGGTCAGTCCCGGATCGAAAAGTCACCGTCAGCGTGTAGTTGCCGTCATTCGTGCATTGCGAAGACATATACATCATGCCTTCGACGCCATTCACCTGTTGCTCAATGGGGGCCGCGATCGTATCGGCGACGACCTTGGAATTCGCGCCGGGATAGATGGCAGAGACCTCGACTGTGGGAGGCGTGATTTCAGGATACTGCGTCACCGGCAGCGTGAACACAGCGATGCCGCCGGCCAGCGTGATGATGATCGACAGCACCGAGGCGAAGATCGGTCGATCGATAAAGAAGCGTGAAAACATAAGGGTTAAGTATCCGTAGAAGAATTCGTAAGAATTCTTAAGGTCTGTCCGCATGCGGCGGAAGTCTTACGACGTTCCGCCATAGGTGAGGTGAGCCCGGTGGCTTACGCCAAATGGTACTTGCTTTAGCCATTCGACAAATGAGCCGTTGGGCGTTAGCCCACGTTTCGAGCAACAATCGACTCCAATTTCCAACAGAACCGGACGCTAACGCGTGCCGGCTGATTTGGTCTAACTGCGATTTGACACTCAGACCGAGTGCCGTTGGGCGTAAGCCCCGGGGCATTTTGTGTGGTCTACTTCTCCCCTCGCCTCGGTACTCCGGAGTACCGAGGCGAGGGGAGCAAAATTCATCGTAATTCAACTACACCGTCGGTTGCGTAGGCGGCGGACTGACGGCAATCGTCGATGCGTTCGCCTGCACCGCTCCCCCCGGCTGCGGACCGCGCGGACGATTCTCTTTTTGACGCTGTGCGGCTTCAGCCAGCACTCGAATCAGAAGACCGATGCCGATCAGGTCCAGCCCCAGTCTTCCAATCCACGGAGCGACTCCTCTCGAAAATACCTGACGATGGGCGAGCCAATCGACAACATAGAAGAAGACCGGTGTCAAGAAGATGCCGAAGAACGTGACTCCCAGCATCCCGCTGAACACGGCCGTCCCCAACGCTCGCCGCATCTCGGCACCGGCACCGTGAGCGGCCACCAGCGGCAGCACCCCCAGGATAAACGCGAATGAGGTCATCATGATCGGCCGCAATCGCAGTTCGCAGGCATGCAGGGTGGCTTCGCGACCATCGACACCCGCGTCGCGACGGGCCTTGGCGAATTCCACGATCAGAATGGCGTTCTTGCACGCCAGGCCAATCAGTACCACGAATCCAATCTGCGTGAAAATATTGATATCCAGCTTCATGTAGGCCACGCCCGCAATGGAGCTCAGTACGCACATAGGAACCACCAGAATGACCGCGAGTGGCAGCGTCCAGCTTTCGTACAAGGCCGCGAGTAGCAGGAAGACGAAGACCACGGAGAAGAAAAACACGATCAAGCCCGTGTTGCCTGAGTACCGCTCCAGGAAGGCGAGTTCGCTCCATTCGAACGACATCGACTGCGGGAGCTCGGCATTGCAGATCCCTTCGACGATATCGATTCCCTGTCCGGTGCTGATCCCATTCGCCACGTTGCCTTGAATGGCGGCGGCCGGATACATGTTGTAGCGGGTCAGAACGAGCGGGCTACTGATTTCGCGGACGCTGGCCAAGGTTCCCATGGGAACCATTCGCCCGTGAATATTACGCACGCCGAGCCGCTTCACATCGCTGATCTCGTTGCGATACTGACTGTCGGCCTGCACGACGACTTGCCATGTGCGGCCAAAGCGGTTGAAGTCGTTGACGTAGCGCGAACCGAGATAGGCTTGCAACGTACTGAAGACATCCCCGAGCTGAACCTCTTTGCTGAGGCACGCCTGTCGGTCCACGTCAACAAACAGTTGCGGCGAGTTCGCCTTAAACACGGTAAACAAGCCGGTCAGCTTCGGGTTCTTGTTTCCTTTTTCAACAATGTTGTCGGTCTGCTGCTGGAGCATTTCCAGCCCGCCGTCACCACGATCTTCGATCATCAACTTGAAGCCGCCCGCGCGACCTAGACCCGACACCGCGGGGGGCGCGAAGACGTTGACCAGAGCCTCGGGAACCTCGGTCGAATAGCGTTTTCGTAACGTCGCGAGGATCGCATCGCCGCTCATGTCGTGCGATTTGCGATCGGAAAAATTCTTCAAAATGATGAACATCGACCCGAAATTCGAACCGTAGGCACTCAGCATGAACGAGTTCCCGGCGACCGAGTTCACGTTCTTCACGCCCGGCGTCTCCATCGCAATGCGTTCGATCCGGGCGATGATATCGCGGGTCCGTCCGGCCGCAGCCGAGTCGGGCAACTGGACGCTGGCGAGGAAATAACCCTTGTCCTGGCTGGGAATAAAGCCGGTGGGCAGTTGCCGATAACCCCAATAAGTCAGAAACAGCAGACCGCCGTATACCGCCAGCACGACGATCGGGACTCGTAACATCCCGCCGACGATCTTGGTATAGACCTTCGTCGATTGTTTGAATCCAAAGTCGAACAGGTTGAACAACCAACCCAAGGTCATATCGAGCAGCCAGGTCAGCGGGTCACGCTTGGCCGATTTCGGACGCAGCAACAAGGCCGCCAGAGCAGGGCTGAGTGTCAGTGAATTCAACGTGGAGATGATCGTCGAAATGGCAATCGTCATGGCGAACTGCCGGAAGAACTGACCGACAATGCCCGAAATAAACGCGCAGGGAATAAACACCGCACACAGCACCAGACCGACAGCAATGATTGGCGCAGAAACTTCATCCATGGCCTTGATCGCCGCAGCGCGCGGGGTCAGGCCATGTTCAATATGATGTTCGACCGCTTCGACCACGACGATGGCATCGTCGACGACGATACCAATTGCCAGGACCAGTCCGAAGAGGGTCAAATTATTTAAGCTGAATCCGGCCAACGCCAGGGCTGCAAAGGTCCCGATGATCGCCACCGGCACGGCAATCAAGGGGATGATGGCCGCCCGCCAGCCCTTCAGGAAAATCAGGACCACGATCGCCACGAGGATGATCGCGTCCCGCAACGACTTAAAAACTTCTTCGATCGATTCGCGGATGAACGGTGTCGTGTCATAGCCGATCTCGAAGATTAAATCGTCGGGAAAAGTCTTCGACAATTCCTTCATGGAGGCCTGAACCATATCCGCCGTGGCGAGCGCATTCGCGTCCGGTAACTGGAAGATCGCCAGACCGATGGTCGGATGCCCGTCAAACCGGTTATTGATATCCGAACTGCGGGCCGCCATTTCGACACGGCCGATGTCTTTGACGACCACCTTCCGTCCGTCAGGAGTCACTCGCAGAATGATATTTTCAAAATCTGCGACCTCCATGAGTCGGCCGGTCATGCTCAATGGAATCTGCAGCGCCTGACCTTCGACGTTGGGAGATTGTCCAATCTGACCGAGCGCCACCGGCAGGTTCTGTTCGCGAATGGCATTGACCACATCGTTGACTGCCAGCCCTCTGACGGACAGTTTTGTCGGATCGACCCAGATGCGCATCGAATAGTCGCGCTGACCGAAGAGCAGCACTTCACTGATCCCGGGCAATCGCGACAGTTCGTCCTTGATGTGCATCAAGGCGTAATTGCTGAGATAGAGCTGGTCGTAGCGACCTTTCGGCGAATGCAGACTCACCGTGAGCAGGATGTCGGGCGAACGTTTCTTGGTCATCACCCCCGTCTGCCGCACGACCTCGGGGAGCAGCGGCAGGGCCAGGCTGACGCGGTTTTGCACGAGCACTTGGGCCAGATTCAAATTGACGCCCGGCGCGAAGGTCACGGTCAGCGTGTACGAACCGTCGCTCGTACTTTGGGAAGACATGTAGAGCATGTTTTCCACGCCATTGACCTGTTGCTCAATGGGCGAGGCCACCGTCTGCGCGACAACCTGGGCACTGGCGCCGGGATAGTTGCAGTCGACCTGTACGGTCGGCGGGGCGACGGGCGGATATTGCGCGATGGGTAGCGTGAACACCGCGATCCCACCCGCGAGGGTAATCAGGATCGACAGCACCGAAGCGAAGATCGGCCGGTCTATGAAAAATCGCGAGAACACAATCGGGTTTTCTCTCGCCGAGCCCAGCGTTCGTAGCCCGACTCTCTGAGTCGGGAGTGTTTATGACGGGGGAAACCCGACTCAGAGAGTCGGGCTATGTCATTTCCCCGCTCCATGTGCCACTTCAGCGGTTTTCTTCTCCGCTGGTTTGTCCATCACGGGCTCTGCCTGGGCAATCAGCTTGCCATCTTTGTCAACCATCTTGGCCTGGACCTTGGCACCGGGCCGCACGCGCTGCAGGCCGGTGACCACGACCCGTTCATTCAATGCCAGACCACTTTCAATCACCCGGCGGCCGCCAATTAGCATGCCAATTTGCACGCGGCGATAGGCGACAACATCTTCTTCTTTACCCGTGTCCTTGTTCATCACTTTGTCGATCACATACACAAACCGCTGACCTTGATCGGAACCCAAGGCCTCTTCGCGAACCAAGATCGCTTTGTGAGGCGCGCCGATGGGAACTCGCAAGCGAACGAACAATCCGGGGGATAACAGCCCTTCGTGGTTGTGGATCATCGCCCGGCCCCGCAAGGTACCGGTACTGCCATCCAACTGGTTGTCGATGAAGTTGATGACACCTGTCATCGTGTAGTTCGGATCGTCGGCCACAGCGACCTGTGCCGGCAATTCGACATCCTGCGGCGACTTGACCGCTCCCTGCTGAATCATCCGCCGCAACCGGAGAACAGTTCGTTCATCCAGATCGAAATAGGCGTAGATTGGATTCAGCGAGACGACGGTGGCCAGTGCAGTCTCATCGGCCTTAACGAGATTTCCGGGATCGATCAGGCGTCTCCCAACGGTACCACTGATCTTCGAGGTGACCCGCGTGAAACCGAGATTCAACTGGGCCGTTTCTTCGGCCGCTTTGGCTGCAGCCAGAGCAGCATCCGCTTCGGCACGTTCAAACTGAATCGCTTCGAACTCGTCCATCGTGATGGCCTTGCTCGGCAGCAGTTTCTTCATGCGTTCTTCTTGACGCACCAGCCGCTCCAAGTGAGCTTCGCCCTGCTTGACGGCAGCGATGGCTCGATCCAAATCGGCTTTGAATGGCCGCTGGTCGATTTCGAACAGAAGGTCCCCCGCTTTGATTTCGGAACCGTCGCGAAAATAGACCTTATCGAGGTAGCCACTGACGCGCGACCGAATCTCAATCGTATTCACGGCCCAAGTCCGACCGGTGACCTCTTCGAACTCGGTCACAGTTTCCTGAAGAGGAATCGAGACCATGACTTCGGCCGGCTTCGGCGGCGGGGGCTTGGGCGCTTCGTGCTGGCATCCCACGAGTCCCACTGCGATCATTCCCACGCACAGGCCCCAATTCAGAGTCGGCTTCAGAATGAGAGTACCCACGTCGTCTTTCAGCTTAAACTGTATATGCGACATAGCTTTGTGAATCGCCACAAGGGTGATTTTAGTTGCATTTCGGAAACCAACTGCTAATAATATGACTGACTGGTCAGTCGGTTACCGTTAGCGCGCTATTGTATTCCCAAATCAGCGAAAATCAATAGGGGAACAGGATACGTTCGGCTGAATTGCCTCACTGTCCAACGCTTTGCGTCGGATGGTGCGGGGATTCGCGACGATATCACGTCGTCATGTTATTGCACCCCAGGCCGAAGACTATTTCCAAGTGACTTTCTCGATAGTTGCCACCCGGATTGCGTGAGCGATGAGTATTCCATTCACCCCGAATGATGCCGCAGCGGCGCGACGCCATCTGCGCCGGTTGTCGATCATTGAGGCGGCGGCCAGGCTATTTGCCGAACTCGGCTACAACGCTTGTGAAATGGAACGGGTGGCAACAGAGATTGGGGTCGCCAAGGGGACCGTTTATCTTTACTTCCCCGGCAAGCAGGATCTATTCTTTGCCTGTGTCGATCTCGGGATGTCCCAGATGCAGCAGGCCGTGCTGGAAGCGGCGAACACAGCCGATGGGCCGTTCGACCGCATCAGCCTGGCAATTCGAGCGTACCTCAACTTTTTCGATCAGCACCCCCAATACGTCGAGCTGATCATTCAAGAGCGAGCAATCTTCAAAGATCGCAAGCGGCCGACTTACTTCGAATACCGCGATGCGAATGTCGGAGTGTGGCGCGAGCTCTATCGCAGCCTCATCGCATCGGGCCATCTCCGCTCAGATCTGCCTGCGGAGCTCATCTTAGACACGGTTGGCTACTTGCTCTACGGCACGATGTTCGCGAACCACTTCATCGGCCGCGCCGTGAGTTTGGACGAGCAACATCGGTCGATGCTGGAGATCGTGTTCCGCGGAATTCTGAGCGAGCGTGAACGCCACGTGGTGAAGATCTGCCGACCGTCGGATTGCGGTTGCCCAGAGTCCGGCGCGTCAGAATAGACCTGGGAGGGCGAGGCTCCCGCCGAGCCTAAGGCGAGCTTTAGCTCGGAGTCCGCCGGAGGCATTCACATCGGCCTCCGGCGGACTCCGAGCTAAAGCTCGCCTTAGGCTCGGCGGGAGCCTCGCCCTCCCAGCCTATACCATCTCACGGCTGATTGATAATCGGCAGCAAAGTGGGTGGCGGCGGATCTGGGAGCGATGGATTAATCAGGCTCTGCAGGCCATCGGAATCCTGGGGCGATCCCTCCACATAGATGTCGTGCAGTTCCGCGTTGTCGACGCTCTGACGCAGCACCAGATAGATGATCGCCATGGAAGACCAGAAGAAACTGTAAGCGAAGCCGCGGACGAGAATGCTCTTGAGAATGTGCCAGGGACTTTCGGTTCCCTGCGTGTACCAACCGCTGGCTCCCGAGCTCAATGCTGCAAGGGCGAGATATTCACCACCGCGTAAGACGATCATCACCAGGCACAGCGACAGGCCTCCGTAAAAAATCATCAGTAAGACGCACCAGGCATAGTAGCGCCAGCGATCGAGGACGAATCCGAAACCGCGACTCAAACCGTCAAAGCCATCACCGCCATTAATGCTGACCGCGGCGATCATCATCGGCCAACCGAGGAAAACGGCGATCAACAGGATGGCCATCACGATCCCCACGGCGTGTACCAATCCCCAAACGGCGAACAAGAGATAACCGCCCAAGCCCAGGCCCACGGGTGCGGATATCACCTCGGCGACGAACCCCAACAGCCAGAGCGGGACCCAAAGTGCAGCGACAGCCCCCAGGGGCAACGCGGGAGCGCTCAAATAATCGACGCTCCGTTTCAGCACAAACCGGACCGTGCTCAATAAGCCCACGCTCTCCTCTCGGGCAAATTCCATCCCCGCGCGGCGAACGAGGATTCCCCCCGCTAGTCCCCCGATGACAAAGACCCAGGTAAAGCGGAACAGGATCCGCAGCTTATCCGACCAATCTAATCCCGGACTGCTGAAAGTGGCAGAATTGGAGAACATCCATTTCGGGAGCAACGGATAGATCAAATCGACCCACGGCAGCAGGACCCAGGAAACCAACGACGAATCGAAGGGCGTTCCCGGCAAACCTCGGGGCAGGGGAATTGCACCAATGATGTTCTCACCCGCGGCAATCAGCAGTACCGCGATCATTCCTACGAAAATCTGCCGCACATGGAGGGCTAATCCCAACGCGCGAAACAATGCCAGCCAGGGAAACACCAGTTTCCAGTTGACCTTAACGACCTGCGCGACGGGTGTTGCCATGAGGGAACGTCTTTATCGAGAAATCGCCGCGCCGGCGATGGCGCGCGATGATTGATGTGCATCGGTAGATCGACCTCTTCGAGTGATCAGAGTGGAAGTCTAACTGCCAACGCTGAAACTCGTAAGGGCCGAGAAGAGCCCAGGGATTTAAGAAGGGGGAGTTTTGCCACAGAAGGACACAGAAGAAACACAGAATTTAAAGCTGATTTCTTTTTCTTATCTTCTGTGTTCCTTCTGTGTCCTTCTGTGGCTCAAAAAACTCATATGAAATAATCTCTCCGGTTTCTCCGTGGCAAATGATCTCCTGTTTTGGTCGCCTAGTTGAAGTACCAAAATCCGCCTGTAGTTGGCGTATCACCGACGCAAGCAGCGTCGGCCACGGTCGAAGTTGAAGAATCTTAGCGAATCGTCACGAAGTCGTTGTGATTCAACAACACATGCACCAGATTCTCCCGAGCCCGCAGATGCGGAATGGCTGCCGGCGGGATGTGGGTATCGACTCCCGCGTTGAACGTCGTGAGAGTTTTCGGATCACTGAAGCGTTGCGTTTGAGCAGTCAGGAATGCCAGACACTCCTGCTTTTCAATCGCTGTCGCCGGACGCGCGAGAACTTGCTGGAACGCCGTCTCGACAAAGCGATCGGCGATCTCGGATGTATTCTCTGCTCCCACCTCGGCGGTTAGCCGCTTGGTGAGTAAGCGGGCCTGCGCCTGCGTCAATGGACTGTTCGTCATGGCCAGGGCCTGTTGCGGCACGATGCTTTCCGAACGGCGATAGCATTCCACAACGTTGGCGCTGTCGAACATCGCAAGGAACGTGACCTTCTTCTCCTTGGCACTGCGGAAGTACAAACTGCGCCGTGCAACGGTCAATCCGGTATTGGGATCGAGATCCGGCCCTCCCAGCGTCCGGTCGAGTTGCTCACAAACAGCCAGCGTGCTGTCGCGGATAATCTCCGCTTCCATCCGTCGCGAGTTGCCTCGCCACAGGTAGACATTTTCGGGATCGAGTTTCACATTGGGGTCATTGAGACCCTGGCTGTGGGTCACCGTGCGATAGGTCCGGCTGAGGACCATCAATCGATGGATTTCCTTCATCTTCCAACCGTTCTGCATCAGTTCGACAGCCAGCCAATCGAGCAACGCGGGGTGCGAGGGAGCCTTGCCATTCAGCCCGAAGTCGAAGACTGTCGGAACTAGCGGAGTATTGAAATGTCGCAACCATAAATGATTGATCGCGACTCGCGCGGTAAGAGGATTGTCCGTGGACGCAATCCAACGTGCGAGAGCCGTCCGCCGGCCGGTGCTGGTAGTCGGGTAGATGGTGCTGAATCGTGTGTAGGCGACCGTCAGGGGCTGCTGTAGAGCGGCCTGAGCCGCGTCGAGGGCCTTCTTCGTCTCGGCAAGTTTTGCCTCGGCCGCGGTCACTGCGGTTTTGGTCTTTTCATCCTCAGGCTTCAACAGAGCTTTGGTAGCGCTAAGAGCGTGCTCCTGTTGCAGATGATTTTGCTGGGCTTGCTTGAGAGCCAATTCTCGTTCCAATTTCACCGCAGCTTCGGCGATGGCGGGTGCCTCGGCCGCAGCAACAGGCTGAGCATAGGTGGCCACGTCGGCCGCAATGCGGGCTTGCACTGCGGCTCGACTGGCGACACTGGTGGCGAGGTTCGCTTCCGAGAGACTTAGGACTTGTTCCGCAAGCTTGACGGCTGCCGCCAGCGATTCTGCGCTGAGGGGCATGGGCTGAGGGACAGGTTGATTGCCGGTGACTTTTTCGACGAGCACAACTTCCGCGGGCAGAGCGTCGACCTGAACGCTGAGGAACTCCGCAGTGGCATCGAAGGTCCACAGGCGAAATTCACCGTTTGCGATGCGCGGTTGCGGCAGTTTATACGCGAAAACTAACTGCCCATTCACTGCCACGTTGACGAGTTGATCACGGGCGAACACCTGCAGTTCGTGTTCTTCCCCGACGGCGAACGGCTGAGTTTTCGCAGCCTCGGCGGGGTACGCCATTTGACCGTTGGTAAGCGTATAGAGCTGAGCTTTGGAGCCGCCGGAACTCAAATAAACTCCCACCGCCGACTTGTCTGTCGCAGCGTCGAATGACAAGCCAACCGATTTCCACATCTTGCCGCCCGTGATCTTGAAGCGGAATTTGGCGTGGAAATCTCGGGGCACGGCAGTCAATGAGACAAGTTCGCTGTTGAGGTCGGTCGGCTCGTGTTGGAACAGGCGGCCGTCTTTGTATTCCCATTTGCCACGTACCATCTTCCACAACTCAGGTCGCGCGGCGGCAAACTTGTCGCTCAAGATGGGTGCCGCAGGAGCCGGTGTTGTCGCAGCATTCGACTGAAAATCGGCAAGTTTCTGACGAGCCGTTGCGAGGTTTTGTTGAGAGGTTGCCAGCGACTTCTCGACGCGTTTGACTTCCGCTTCGGCAGCCGCTGCGGCTTCATCATGGATGATTTTCTGAACGCCGGGGTAGTAGGCCGTAGCGGGCAAGGGAACCGTATCCCACTTCAACGGCTGGCCGCCCAGCGCGGTCGGCACGGCGGGTTCGATCGGCTTTTCCTTGACCGGTTGCTTGTCGTCTCCACGCACGAACAAGAAGGTCTGGGTCGCATGGTGGGCATCGTAGACTCGAGCGAGTCCGTCCTTGGTCACATCGGGCTGGTTCGCGACGCGATCGGTGCGTACGTCATAGGGCTCGAAGATCGCCCGCATTTGGTAGTATTCCCGCTGCGCGATCGGATCGTACATGTGGTCGTGGCAGCGCGCACAATTCACGGTCATCCCGAGGAAAGCCTTGCCGGTGTGCTCGACGGTGTTGTCCATCCAGATGTGGCGATTGAACTTGAAATAGTTGCGGACCAGATATCCTGTAGCTCGCAAACTGTCGGGGTCGGCAGGCGAAATCTCATCGGCCGCGAGCATCTCTTGAATCATCTGATCGTAGCCCTTATTGGCGTTCAGAGATTCGACGACCCAATCGCGCCAGCGCCAGATATGCGGCTGACTTTCGCGGACCTCGGTGGCGTACCCATCCCAGTCGCTATAGCGCCAGACATCCATCCAATGCCGACCCCACCGCTCACCATACTGCGGACTGGCCAGCAGCCGGTCCACGATTTTTGAATAAGCATCCGGGGACATATCATTTTGAAAATCGATGACCTCCTGCCGAGTTGGCGGGAGTCCGGTCAAGTCCAGAAAGACGCGTCGCAAGAGAACGTGCCGCGGTGCTTCCGGACCGGCGACAAGTCCTTTTCGTTCATGCTCAGCAGCGACAAAAGTATCGATCGGATTTTGTTGCCAGGCAGGATTCGCAACGACCGGCAAATTGGGCCGCGTCGGCTTCTGAAACGACCAATGCTGCCGTGGGTCAGCCGGGGGCAGTTCAGCCGGGGCTTGAGCTCCCGCATTGATCCAGGCTGTCACCTTGCCGATTTCGTCAGCCGTTAAAGGCTCACCTTCAAGCGGCATCCGCCGCAGACCTTCAGTGCCATTGATGGCCGCAATCAGCAGACTGTCGGGAGCCTTGCCAGGTTCGATCGCCGCACCAGCGTCGCCACCCTTCAGAATTGCCGCCGGATAATCGAGACGCAGATTGCCCTTTTGTTTCAACGCACCGTGGCAGTTGTAGCAGCGGCGTTGCAGAATGGGCTTGATGTCTTTGACATAGTCCGGAACATCAGCAGCCCAGACGGGCAATCCGACGAGGATTACCAGGCTGAACAAGGCAAATCGCAACATGCAGTGGGTCTCTGGCGGTCGGTGTTTAATCACGTCAGATTGGCCAGTATACCCCGGCAAACAGCTTGGCTCTAGATTGCATCAATAAAGATTGATGGTTTTCTGTAGCCTGATTCAGAGAGTCAGGCTACGGCGGCTACAGTGCCAGCCGACTCGGCTCTTTGATGTAAAGCATCAAAATTGCCAGATCCGCCGGAGTAATACCGCTGATCCGTGCCGCCTGACCGAGATTTCGTGGTCGGATTCTCGCGAGTTTTTCTTTCGCCTCAGCCCGCAGTTGGGGGACGGCGTGATAGGCGAAATGTTCGGGGATTAAGACCCCCTGCACTTGCTCCATCTCCTGAATCTGGGCCGTCTGACGTCGCAAATAGCCCGAGTATTTCGTCTCGATGCTGACTTGCTCGGCCGCTCGCGGAGAAAGTTGCAGTTCGGCGGCTGCGGTAGACATTTCGCAGATCTGTTCCCAGGCGACCTCCGGCCGTCGCAGGATCTGATCGAGCATGATGCCACCGGCGCGGGCGGTTTCCAAGAGGACATTGGCCCGCTCGATTTCGGCCTCCAGTCGCACGAGTTGATCCCAACGTTCGGCACTGACCAACCCTGCAGCGTGTCCGAGCGGTGTCAGGCGGCGATGAGCATTGTCGTGCCGCAGCAGCATGCGGTATTCGGCCCGCGACGTAAACATACGATAAGGTTCATCGACTCCCTTCGTGACGAGATCGTCAATCATCACACCGAGGTAGGCCTGACTGCGTTCCAAGATCAACGGCGGCTTGCCGGCGATCTTGAGAGCGGCATTGCAACCGGCCATCAAGCCTTGTCCAGCGGCCTCTTCGTAGCCGGTCGTGCCGTTGATCTGGCCCGCGAAGTAGAGTCCCGCGACCAGTTTGGTTTCCAGTGCCGGAGTGAGCTGGGTCGGTGGGGCAAAGTCGTACTCCACCGCGTACCCGTAGCGCATGATCTCGGCCCGTTCCAGCCCGACGATCGAGTGGATCATCGCCTCCTGCACGTCGCGCGGCAGGCTCGTGGAGATGCCGTTGCAGTAGTACTCGCGCGTGTTGCGGCCTTCGGGTTCCAGAAAAATCTGGTGCGAAGGCTGATCGGCAAACCGCACGACTTTGTCTTCGATGGACGGGCAATAGCGCGGTCCGCGCGATTGAATTTGTCCGCTGTACATCGGGGCGCGATGCAAATTCTGGCGGATCAGTTCGTGGACTTTGTCATTGGTTTTCGTCAGATGACACGGGACCTGCGGCTGCTTAATCTTGTCGGTGAGGAACGAAAACGGCTGCGGCTCTTCGTCGCCGGGTTGCAATTCGACGGCATTGAAGTCGATGGTTCGCCCATTGAGACGGCAGGGCGTACCCGTCTTGAACCGGGCGAGTTCAATCCCCAAATCGGTGAGGCACTGCGAGAGACTATTAGTGGTCCCCTCGCCAGCTCGTCCGCCAGCCGTTTTGGCCTCGCCGGTGTGCATGATGGCCTGCAGGAACGTGCCCGTGGTGAGTACCGCCGCGCGACAGCGGTAGAGCGCCGGACCGCGGACCCAGACACCGGTGACCTGGCGGTCGGTGACTTCCACTCGTTCGACGATTTCCTGGCGCAGAGTGAGGTTTTCCTGGTCCTCAATCCGCCGCTTCATTTCGAACTGATAGGCTTTTTTATCCGCCTGAGCCCGGGGACCATGCATCGCCGGACCTTTGGTGCGATTGAGCATGCGGAACTGAATGCCAGTCGCATCGATCACACGCCCCATTTCGCCGCCGAGCGCATCAATCTCACGGACAATCTGGCCCTTAGCGATGCCACCGATCGCCGGGTTGCAGCTCATCGCCGCGACCATATCGCAGCTCATGGTCAACAGGGCGGTCTTGGCCCCGAGGCGCGCCGCTGCCAGCGCGGCTTCGCAGCCGGCATGTCCGGCACCGATCACAACAACGTCAAAATCGTACGTAAATGGGTTCATGGGGAGATTTTAAGGCATGCCTGGAGGGAGTGCAATTCGCGCGTTCCGTAGCCCGACTCTCCGAGTCGGGTGCATTGGAGATTTTACCTGGCTCTCCGAGTCGGGTGTATTTGGAATGTGAAGATACCCGACTCAGAGAGTCAGGCTACAGAATGCGGACCGTGGCTGCTATAATTCTGGTCCCGCGAGCGCGACTCTCCCGGTAGAAGGCCAAAGTGGCTGTCTACGGGGTTTTTGTATTCAATGGCAGGGTGAACTCAGCAAAGTCTGGGCCGTTCTGCCGCAGTGCCATTTAATTCAGGTGGTAACGAACTAAGACATGGCTCCACAGTATATTTTGCAGATTGAAGGCCTCACCCGCATGCACGACGAGCGTGTGGTGTTGAGCGACATCTGGTTGTCGTTTTTCCCCGGTGCCAAAATCGGCGTCCTGGGTGGTAACGGTGCCGGCAAGAGTACATTGCTGCGCATCATGGCCGGCGTCGACAAGGATTTCACGGGCACCGTCCGCCCCGCCAAAAACATCACCATTGGCTATTTCCAGCAAGAACCGCAACTGGATGGTGAGCTGACCGTCGACCAGTGCATTCAACAAGCGGTCGCTGCGGACCAGGCCATTCTGGACAAGTACAACGAGCTCAACATGAAGCTCGGCGAGGACCTGTCTCCCGATGAGATGGAGAATGTGCTCGAACAGCAGGCCAAGTATCAGGACATGATCGACGCCAACAACCTGTGGGAGCTCGACCACACGTTGGAACTGGCCATGGATGCGATGCGCCTTCCGCCGGGTGATGCGCAGATCAAGATGCTGTCGGGCGGTGAAAAACGCCGAGTCGCCCTGTGCCAGTTGCTGCTGCAGCACCCGGATATGTTATTGCTCGACGAACCGACGAACCATCTGGATGCCGAATCGGTGGCCTGGCTGGAACACTTCCTGCACGAATTCAAGGGGACCGTCGTCGCCGTCACGCACGATCGGTATTTCCTGGACAACGTGGCTGGTTGGATCCTGGAATTGGATCGCGGCAAGGGGATGCCGTTCGAGGGGAATTACTCATCCTGGCTCGAACAAAAGCATGCTCGGCTGGCGATCGAAGAGAAGAAGGAATCCAAGCGCCAGAAGTATCTCAAGCGAGAACTCGAATGGGTGCGGATGTCGCCGCAGGCCCAGGCGACGAAGAACAAGACGCGTCTCGCGAAGTACGAGCAATTGGCCTCGCAAGATTACGATGCTCGCGACGAAGCGGCCGATATTCAGATCCCGGTGGCCTCGCCGCTGGGTGATGTGGTCGTCGTGACCGAGAATCTCTGCAAGGGATTCGGGGACCGCCTGCTGATCGACAATCTGACCTTCAGATTACCGCCGGGTGGTATTGTCGGGATCATCGGCCCGAACGGTGCGGGTAAGACGACGCTGTTCAAGATGATTATGGGGCTGGAAAAGCCGGACTCGGGCACGTTGCGTGTCGGTGAGACCGTCCAGATCTCGTACGTGGATCAAGGCCGTGATTCGTTGGATCCCAACAAGACGGTGTACCAGGAGATCTCGGGCGGTGCGGACTACATGGAAGTGGGGCATGCCCGGATTCATGCCCGCAGCTACGCCCATCGCTTCAATTTCAAGGGCTCGGATCAACAGAAGCTGGTTGGGGTTTGCTCCGGTGGAGAGCGAAACCGTATTCATCTCGCCAAGCTGTTGCGGTCGGGCGGCAACTTGCTGCTATTGGACGAACCGACGAACGATCTGGACGTGGAAACACTCAGGTCGCTGGAAGAGGGACTGATGGATTACGGTGGTTGTGCCGTGGTCGTCAGCCATGATCGGTGGTTCCTGGACCGCATTTGTACGCACATTCTGGCATTCGAAGGAGAAAGCCAGGTCGTGTGGTGCGAAGGGACGTATAAGACCTACGAAGCCCAGAGAAAACAGCGCCTGGGCCACGATGCCGACCAACCGCATCGGGTTAAATACCGTCCGCTGAATCGTTCGTAGGTTGTGCTTGACGAATCGTTGAGAAACAATTTTCGAGTCAAACTTACGTTGAATCTGGCCCCCCTCGCCCTGGTACTCTGGGG
>JAKFVC010000215.1 GCA_021732415.1 Planctomycetaceae bacterium | reverse complement strand
CCCCGGGGTACCAGGGCAAGGGGAGCAGGTCTTTACGTTTTTGTCACGGCGAATCTATTGCCCACCATTTGACGGCTACCCCCGCTTTTGACTCCCGCATTCTGCGTACCCGCGGCCCACAGCATTAAAGCAACACGATGGAATAGGCGCGGATACAAAACAGCGTTCCGATCACTCCCAGCGCCAGTACGGTCGCAAATGTCATCTTGCGTCCCTGAGGGATCTTCAGCAGCAGTCCGATCGCGCCGAGGACCATGCACAGCTGCAGGCACAGGGTTCCGAAATCGAAGACGTCGCCCGCGGCCGAGAGGCGTTCGATCGTCTTTTCCCGCTCCTTTGAGCCGATGACCTGGCCCAGCTTGCCGTCGATCTCTTGCGCCCAGTGCTCTTTTCCGACGGCAGCGGAGCCGAGCAAAATCTCGTGCTTCTCTCGCTTGTAACGTTCCACCTGCGCATGGAGTTTGCTGGCGACCTTGTCGAGTTCCGCAATCTTGTCGGACGCGATCGACTCGGATTTCAGCAGCGTCTGGATCAAATCACGCTGGCCCTCGGCGAGGGTCTCTTTGATTCCCTTGGACTGATACCACATGTACGCGTTGGACTTCTCGTTGGTCTCTTTGATTTCGTCGTCGCCAAATTTCCCAGCCCACAGATCATTGATCGCAAGAGCCGCCGCGAAGATCGCCAAGGTGATCCCGAATCGCATTTCCCAGTGGTGTTCGTGGGAGTCACTTTCTGGTACTTCAGTCGACATGTTGTTCCTTACGCAAATTCAACTTGTAGTTCAGATGTAGTTGGCAGACTCTTGCTCATCCGGCGAGCATCCCCTTGTGTGCCACTGCCGTGAGATGGAAAAATCAATACGGCAAGAGTCCTCAATACGGCTCTTCCCGGGTGCCACTGGCTATGCCAGTGCCGGATGTCTGTCGACTCACTGTCCGGCAAAGCACTGGCACAGCCAGTGGCACACAAGAATTAAGACTTGACGATGTACTCAGCCATATTGAAGCATTCGCAACTGATGCCAGCCAAATGGTCCGGGGCCTGACGGCACCCGGCTCACCCGAGCAAGAAACGGTTTTATACCAAACGTCTTGGAGATGGTGGAGGCGGGAATTGGAATCATGCGGATCATTCGCCCTTGCGGCAACTTTGCTGTAAACTGCGGCCTGGACCTTTGCGATTGACCTCGATCACCAGGAGCTACCCCATGCCCATTCGAACGTCTCGTCGTCAGTTCTTGAAGCAGGTGGCCGTTGCCGGAACTGCACTGGCTTTGCCCGCCTCCAGCTATGCCCGGATTCTGGGTGCCAACGAGAAGCTGCGCGTCGCTTCGATCGGTACGGGCGGCAAGGGCTGGTCCGATCTCACCGAGATTGCCAAAGGGACCAACGTGCAGATTGTCGCTCTATGTGATGTCGACGCGACGAAGCCGTTCCTGGGCCGCGCTGCCGAGATGTTCCCGCAAGCCAAGCAGTTCTCCGATTACCGCAAACTGCTGGATCAGCCCAAGGAAATCGATGCCGTCATCGTATCGACTCCCGATCACATGCATGCGCCGATTGCTCTGCCCGCGATGGAACTCGGCAAACATGTGCATTGCCAGAAGCCATTGACGCACACCGTCTTCGAGGCTCGCCAGATGCATCTGGCGGCCAATAAGTACAACGTCGTGACGCAGATGGGAAATCAGATTCAATCGCATGAAGCTTATCGGACTGCGGTAAAGCTGGTGCATGACGGCGTCATTGGCAAAGTGAAAGAAGTGCATGCCTGGCAAAGCGGCGCAATGGGCTGGATGAAGGCCGACGATCGGCCGGCGGGCAGTCAGCCTGTTCCCGAAACTTTGCATTGGGATGACTGGCTGGGTGTTGCTCCGAACCGTCCTTACTTACCCACGATCTACCACTCGTTCAATTGGCGAGCCTGGCAGGATTTCTCCAACGGACAGCTCGGTGACTTTGGCTGCCATATCCTCGACCCGGTATTTAGCGCGTTGAAGTTGACGGCACCGCTGACGATCTCGGCGGATGCTCCACCGATCAATACAGAAGTCTGGACCAAATGGTCGACGGTCTCCTACGAGTTCCCGGGCACGCAATACACGGCCGGCAAGACGATCAAGGTCACCTGGTATGACGGCGAAGGGAAGTTCCCTCCCCGCGCGGCATTGGGTTTACCTGAGAAATACAAGCTCCCCGGTTCAGGCTCGGTATTGATCGGCGAAAAGGGATCGCTGGTGATTCCGCACGTAGCAATGCCGCAATTGTTTCCTGAGGAGACGTTTGCCTCGTTCAAGATCCCCGTGGTTCCGGCCCGCAATCACTACACCTCGTGGTCTGACGCGTGCCGCGGAGAAGGCTCAACCACATCGAATTTCGACTACGCGAGCGCCCTCACGGAAACAGTCCTGCTCGGGACGATCGCCATCCGTCTTCCGGGACAGGCCTTGGCGTGGAATGCCGAGAAGCTGGAACTCACTGGCTCTCCGCACGCTCAGGCGTTGCTGACGAAGCCGTACCGCAGCGGCTGGCAACCCAAGTGGATCTGAATGAGTGCGCGATTCGAGTTGTCACACCGCCAGATTGCAGAAGGTGGAAGATGGATCGCATCCCGAAGCGATGCCACAGAGTAGCCGGTGGTTGAATGAATTCCCCGAAGGGGATATGCATCATAGCCCAGGGTTGCCCGCTCCTGCGGGCTACCCTGGGTAGGTATTCCAACGGTTGCCGTACCCTGAAGGGGTTCCGTCTTAATACGCAACCCTTTCAGGGTAGAGTTCAATAATGATTTGATACCCAGGGTAGCCCGCTGAAGCGGGCAACCCTGGGCTATGATGCATATCCCCTTCGGGGAATTGATCAACCGCAGGCGACTCTCAACGAACACTTCAAGTTCGGAATTCAGCCTGCTGCTGCGGCGTCAGGTCCCTTGAATGACCTGTCTCGAAACGCCACTAGGAGGCCCATCGGTTTCGCAATACCGTGGCCCCGGTTCGAACATTCAAACAGCGCACAGATGTCGCGATCTACGACACTGCGTCTTCCATTTATCCACTACTTATATAATTTGCACTACAGTCGTGCAACCGACCGCACTCCTCATATGCGCAATTTCTAAAAAAAACTTCAGTTCTCGATTGCGTGTGGTCTTTCCGCATCGATATGTTGACCGATCAGCGGAATTGTCGAGCACCCGATGCCCGAAAAGTTGCCATCGTCGGGCAACTTCCCAGGCGCCGAAACGCGGGTAATGCGCGTTTCGCACGGCAAATTCCAGTCTGAAGGCTGCCATTCGGACTTCGATTATCTTCTTAATGAAATATCAAAGTGTGTTGTGTTCTGCTTTTCAAAGGGCCAGTTCCACACCATGCGAAAGCATCAAGACACAATGCCTTTCGACCATCTCCACGCGATGGCTGCGCAAAGTGCTGTGTTTCGAGCGGAAGCAACCGTCTGTCTGTGCAGTGATCGCCAAGAACTAAAGTCGTTGTGTCTTAGTCGTGTTAAGAAATCTTAGCACGACATTGTTTGTGGCTCAGGTGACTGAGGAATGGTTTAGCGGGCTGCAAAGAACGATCGCGATCCAGCGAGGGTTCTTTGCGTGGTAGGGCAAATTGCTGGAAGCGTGTGCGGCCGACAGTGCCGTCTGACTGCACACCGTTCAGGGCGTGTTATGACGAACCTGACCGCAGCGGAGTTCCAGTTGGAAGCCCCAACGTTTAACGTCTTTCGAGAGAATCAAAGGTCGTCCCGATGTATATCAGACCGTGGTTGGAAGCTCTGAAAACTAGCTGGATTCCAGGAACACGCCGCAGTGTGAAGCGGCTTTCTCAGCAGACGCTGCCATTACGAGTCGAGAGCCTTGAAGAGCGAGTTGTGCTCTCGGCATTCGACCTGGTGACCGTCATTCCCAACCAGGGCGTATTCCTCTCGAATAACGCCAAGATGTATGAAGCGCCGCGGGAAATGACCTTGCGGTTCAGCCCGGGCCAGGCGATTGATGCGACGTCCCTGGGGGCGATCACGGTCACGCGAGCCGGGCTCGATGGCCTCTTCGATGATCCCGCCACGCCTGCCGTGGAGAGCACGGACGACGTCCTGGTGACGCTGGGCTACGTTGGTGTGGGAGACAACACCAACGAAGTCATCGTCCGCTATGCCAGCACTCTGTTCGACGACCTGTACCAGATCCGCATCGACGCCACAGGCGGGAACCCTCTGGTGGGCAATCCCAGTGACACGCTGACGCCGGATGCTGGCAAGACCTATAAATCGTTCAACTTTGAACTCGACCTGGGTTCGCAGGTGGAAGCGGTCGTCCCGCAACCGGTCATTCGCAGTCTGCCGTTCTCTGTGACCAACACCAGCAGCGTTTCCGATGGGGATCTGATCACCGTCAACGCGGGCCCGTATCGCTACATCTTCGAGATGAACCTGTCGCCGAATGCGGTGGTGGGCGCTGGACACATTGGCGTCAATTACAATGCGGGTGATACTCCGGCGCAAGTGGCAACGGCTATCGCCGCTCAGATGAATTCGTTCGCGAACACGGGCGGGAATATCTCTGCCGTGGTGACCGGCGAGAGCATTGAAGTGTCGGGTGCGGCGTTTGAGCCCACGGTTTCCTTTACCACCCCCAAGATCGACGCCTTCTCCAAGACCAATTTGTCGATCCCCAACCCCGCCAATCTGGCCGACGGCGACCTGCTGAAACTGACGTTGAGCGGTGTCAATTACACCTTCGAGTTCAACAACACGAACGTCAATAACGTGATCACGTCCGGAAATATCCGGATCAACTATGCGAACGGTGCGACGGCCAACACACTAGCCGGCCTGATCGCTGGTGCGATCAACGGGTTACCGATCAACACTCCGACCCAACAGGTCAAAGCGACTCAAGTCGCCGGTACTACGAACGTCGCGGTAACGAGTCTGTCCGCCCTGGGCACCCCAGCTCTAGCGGTCACAACAGGGCTGCCAGTCTTTAGCCTCAGCGCGGGCAAGTTGTCGCAGGCCACAGATACGGTCGTCGTCTATTTCAATCAGGATCAACTCAACAGTTCGATCGCCCAGGATCCTACGTACTATCACCTGATCGACGCCGCGACAGGCACAGTGCTGTTGCCGCAAAGTGTGAAGTACCAGTACAACCAGCTGAATGGCCTCAGCGCTGCGGTATTGAAGTTTTCGGCAGCCCTGAGTCCGACCACCTACAACCTGAAACTGGGGATTTCCAGCGAGCCCAATGGTACTCCGGCTACGGCCGCTAACGTCGGGACGGTGTTCTCGGCCCAACCGTTTGTGACCAACGACTACCTGGGTGATGGATCCGGATCCAGTTCCGACGCGACCGACGCTGATGTCTATCAGTTCACGACGCTGGTCGCGGGCAGCACGGTAAATTTCACGCTCGACCCGACCGGTGGTCTGGATGGCACGATCGAGTTCCTGGGAACGGGCAATACACCGCTCTCGTCCTCAGATAGCGCCTTGGCCAATGGTCAGGAGATACTGACTGTCGGTCCGCTGGGTGTCGGGACATTCCGAGTGCGAATTTCTTCCAGCGGCGGCTTGACCACCGGCAGTTACCGCCTGCAGATTGATTCGGACGAAGTCAGCAGTACCAGCGATGACAACTCGAGTTTCGGGACTGCGACGGACTTGGGGAACCTGGGGTCCAGCGGGCTGTCTACTGCGGGACAAATCGAGGTTCAAAGTGCATTCGTCACGATGCCCCAGATGCCTGGCGGTTCCGATGAGCCAGGTCATCGTGAACTTCCCAGCGGTGCGTTCACCGGATTCTCGGGACCTGAAATCGGTCACGGGACAGGGACTGACGGGGATCCGGCCCCTCCGAGTCCCACTGGCGAACAAACTTACTCGTTCCCGACGAGCTATGGAAACGGGCTGCTGAATCAGATTACGCCTGAGCAAAAAGAAATCATTCGGCAAATTTTTGCCATCTTTGCGAATGAGGCCGGAATTCAGTTCCGCGAGGTTGCCTCAGGTGGTTCGCAAACCATCATTGTGGGAGATATTCGCGTGCTCGCGCCGACGCTCGCCGCAGACCAGGTGGGCGGTATCTCTGGCACGATTATCAACTCGATCTTTTTTGCCAACGACAACGAATTCGGTGGCGGCTTCACCAGCGTTGCCTTCCACGAAATCGGTCACGTTCTGGGACTCGGCCACAGCTATGACGTACCCAGTATTCAGGGTGGTGGTCCGACAACTGGCCCGGTGGAGCAGGTCTTTACGGGTGACAACGACCTGATCCATCTGCTCCGATTGTATCCCAATAACAGTAGTGACATCGACCTGTACAAGTTCAACGTGACGCAGCCGGGAACCTTGTCCGCACAGACGATCGCGGAACGACTGGGCGTCGCGACCAATCTGCTGGATACAGAACTGACTCTCTACAAGGAGGATGGGTCAGGTAAGCGGACGGTCATCGCGCGGAACGACGACTTTTTCTCGCAGGACTCAGGCCTGGAAATCGAAGTCACACCGGGGACCTTTTACATCGGGGTCACAAGTACCGGGAACAATAATTACGATCCGTCAATCGAGAACAGCGGATTCGGCGGACGATCTCGGGGTCAGTACGAGCTCCAGCTGGACTTCAAACCGGCGCCTGCGGTCTCGAGCAATCTGGTTGATACCACGGGACAATCTCTGGACGGTGATCACAACGGCACGGCGGGGGGGGAATACACAGCCTCATTCAACGTCGCACCGACCATATTTGTCGACAAGCTGGCACCGGCCGGCGGGTCGGGAACTTTGGCCGCACCGTACCAGACGATCAGTGCCGCGCTAGCAGTGGCCGCTCCCAATTCCATCGTGCGCATCGTGGGTAACGGCGGTGCCGACGGTGACTCCCGCACGTTGGGAGATAACGTTCCGTACGCGATTGGTCGCGATTACAACGGGGCTCAGACCCCCTTGTCTGACGGCGGTACGTTCCAGGTGCCCCAGGATGTCACGGTCATGATCGACGCGGGGGCCTTGATCAAGTTACATGGCCAGACGGTCGATGTCGGTACCTCCTCGACCGGTAATTTCCGCATGCACGGTGTGTTGCAGGTCCTGGGAACACCCGGCAATAACGTCACCTTCACGTCGTGGCGCGACGACGCCAAGGGGAGTGTTGACGATGGCACAAACGGCGCGGCCAACGGAGCCGACTGGGGAGGAATTGTCTTCCGCCAGGATTCGGACTCGGCCATGCCAGGCGAATACTTGAATACGGTCAATCATGCCACCATCCAGTATGGCGGCGGACAGGTGGGCGTCGACGGTGGTGCGCTCGCTGTTTACAACGCCATTCATTTGGAGACCTCGCGCCCGACCATCACCAATAACACGATTCTCAACAATGCGGATGCGGCCATCTCGGCCAATCCCGACAGTTTCCGCGCAGACGACGGCCGGATCGGCCCCGACATCTACGGAAATCTCGTCACGCAGAACTCGACGAACGGTTTATTCGTCCGTATTCAGACGGCATTGGGGTCTGGATTTGAAATGCTGAATGTGATTGCGCGTTTTGACGACACGGACATCACTCACGTCATCGCGCAGAACCTGATTTTGAATGGCCGCCCGGCCGGTTCGCTGCAAAACCCGGTTTCGGCCCGCTTGATGATCGATCCCGGGACTGTCGTCAAGTTGTCCGGAGCGCGCATCGAAACGGGAACTGGCCGTTCCGCCCTGATCGCCGAAGGAACGGCGGAAGATCCCATTCGCTTCACCAGCCAGCAGGATGACCGCTATGGCGCGGGCGGCACGTTTGACTTGAAGAACGACGGCGGTACGCAGGCGCTGGCGGGCAACTGGTCTGGTATTTTTGTCGCCCAGGCTTCGTCCGCCAGTTTGGACAACGTCTCGATTTCCTACGCCGGTGGTTTGTCAGAAATTTCCGGTAATACGGACAGTTTCAACGCGCTCGAGGTGCTCCAGGGGCATCTGCGGGTCACAAACAGTGTGTTCGAGTACAACCTCGGCGGGGGCGCGTCCACCAATCGTGGGGGCCGGGGTGGCAACGACAGTTCTACCATTTTCGTGCGTGGTGCGCAGCCAGTTATCGTGGACAACGTGTTCCGCGATAACCAGGGCAATGTGATCAGCATCAACGCCAACTCGATGCAGGACGTGACGCTGCCGGATTATGGTCGCAGCACTGGTAATGTCGCTAACTACTCGCAATTCGATGACAACTATGGACCGCTGGTCCGCCTGAACAAGTTCGCGAACAGTCCGACGTTCGCCCTCGGGTCCACGCTGGGTATGAATATCCGTCCCGAGGAACTGACCATTGAGAGCGTCTGGGACGATACCGACATCGCTCACGTGGTGCGTGGCACCATCACGTCGAGCGAATTCCATACTTATGGCGGTCTACGGCTGCAGAGTAGCGTTTCGGGCAGTCTCGTTGTCAAATTGCAGGGCGCCACGGCCGGATTCGCCGCTACGGGCGACCCGCTGGATATCAGTGATCGCGTCGGCGGAACAGTGGACATCATCGGCCAGCCGAACTTCCCGGTCATTCTGACCTCCCTGGCGGATGACAGCGTCAGTGCCGGCTTCCGACCCGATGGGTTCCCACAATTCGACACGAATGGAAACAACAACGCGGGCGGAAAGAGCACGGGTTCTCCCGGCGATTGGAACAGCATTTCCTTCGATCAGTACAGCAACGACCGCAACGTGGCCGTCGTCCTGGAGACCGAACCTTCCCTGACAGCAGGGAACGACCTCAACTCGACGGTAGGAAATCCTCAATCGCTCGGCAATCTGGCACCGAATCAGAACAGCGGCGACGAGAATCGACGGCTGGGTTATGAAGTTCACGGCTTCATCAGCCCCGATAACCCGGGTGATGTGGACGTCTATAGTTTCACCGCCGCCCCAGGCACGGAAGTCTGGATCGACACCGATTTTACCAGCCAGCGGCTGGATGCCATGGTCGAATTGTTGAACTCTGGCGGAACCGTTCTGGCGCGGTCGTTGGATTCGCAGACTGAGACTGCCGACCCGGCGACTTGGTTGGGATCAGGTTTGGCAGGCACGCTGGCTGGAACCGCGGGCAACAGTCAACTGAATTCCTTGGTCAAGGATCCCACGCTGGGTACCGATTTCTACACCAGCAACTTCCACGATGCGGGATTCCGCGTCGTACTGCCGGGCACGGGGACGGCTCCTATTACCTATTTCGTACGGGTGCGGAGTCAGCCTGTGGCTGGCCAGGAAGCGGCAGCAATTCCAGCAACGGGTAACGGCCTGACATCCGGCGCCTACCAGTTGCAGGTTCGCCTGAAGCAAGTCGATGAAATTCCAGGTTCGACGGTTCGCTACGCCGACATTCGCTATGCGACCAACGGCATCGTGTTGACCGGACTGCCAGCCCATTCACCATTGATGGGTGAGGCAGCGGAAACGACCGTTGACAACGACGGTCCCCTCGGCGGGCAATACGTCGGGCCGCTACTGCAGACCGATCGCAACACCTTGAGTGTGGCCGGTAGCCTGGCGTCCTCCACGGATGTTGACTTCTTCACCTTCACGGTCGATTACAGTCAGGTCCAGGTCGTTATTCCCGGTCCCAAGTTCTTCCCCACGACATTCGATATCGATTGGGCGGACGGATTGACTCGACCCGATACGGTGATTGCCGTCTACAACTCCAGCAGGGATTTGATTTTCATTGGCCGCGAGTCGGACATTGCCGACGACCAGCCAGCGCTCGGCCAGGGTCAGGACCTGGACGACCTGAGTCGCGGCACCCTGGGCAGACTGGATCCGTTCATCGGTTCCGTGAATTTACCGGCAGGTGTGGCGGGTATCAGCGAGACGGGTGGCGTAATCCCCGGGCCTCCGCCCGGCGGTTTGCAGACCTATTACGTGGCCGTGTTCTCGAACGGACGATTGCCGACAGCGTTGAGCGCCGGTTTCACTTCAAACGCCACGCCGGAAACGCAACGCGTCCGGCTGGAGCCCATCAACTCGATCAAGCGCATGGTGGAAGATCACATCGGCTTCACCGGCTATGCGTCCCAAGGCAGCAATATTGCGCCCCTTTCGGGGCCAATATTCAATATTGATGCCTCTATTCCGCTGCAGACCAACATCCGTCCGTTCACTTTGTCCGACGTGAATCTGTTCGTGACGAGCTCGTCCAGTCTATTCGTGGTCGATCCCTTCAACGGAACCACCGAAATCGACTATTCCAACTACGGGAATCAGACTTTCCTCGATATCGACATGCGGAGCGACGGACGTTTGTACGGCGTCCGTAGCGTCCCTGGTGATTCGCGGCAAGGGGCGCTCGTGGAATTGGATACTGGAACGGGTGGCGAAATCAGTGCCAACTCCGATGGCATTACCGACGTGGACGGTGACGGGAATACCCAGCGTTTCCAGAGCAACAATTCAGCCTCGACCGCCTTGGCGTTCCGGCGAAACGGCACCGCGTCATACGACATCGTGTTTTATGCGACGGCGGATAATGACGACTATCCGTCGACCCCCGCGGTTGCGGGAGCGTCCAAGCTGTATCGCGGAAATGCGGCCAACGGAAGTGCCGCCTGGGCACCCGGTAACCTGGGAGCGACAGGCATTGTCACCGATGCGGCCGGCACGATCATCACTCAGACGACCGGCCTGCAGTTGCTGGGGGGCGTACTATGGGGCGTCAGTGCCGGCAATCAGCTGTATCAGATCAGCCAGCAGGGAGCCATTGGAAACGATGGCGGGACCAACGTCGGTAATCCGAGTCCGCTGGCCAATCCGAACGCGGATCCTACCGTCACACCGCGTCTGGTCGGCGGCACAATCCTGGACTTCAATGCGATCCTGCCGGCTGGCAGTGGCACTTTCGCGGGCCTGACAGACGCTCCTCAAAACGTCGAGAACCAGGCCTACGCCAACCTGTTATTCATTATCACGACAACCGGCCGGATTTTTGCAGTTGATCCGACTGCCGGCACCGCCGCGGCGGCGCTGAAGACGGTGTTCGACAGGACGGGCAATGATCGTGTGGCCGACAGCACATACATCGACACGGGTGTCGGTAACCCCACCGGCCTGGCCTTCTCACCGGCCGACTACAACTTGTGGCATCCCACGGAAAAACGAAGCAACGACCTGGGGCACGGCGTCAACACGACCTCCGGCCTGGCCGCGAGTCCCAGCGTGGATAACTCCCGCGTGCCGTCGACCGAGACGGTGTCGGCGACCTTGGGCAACGAATCGATGGCCCCGGGCTCGAATGAGGGTGCTGGCGGCGCCAGCTTCTACTTTGGCATTGAGGAATATTCCTCGGGAAGCTTTGGCAATTACTACCAATACGACAGTGGTGGCCAGTATGGCGTGAAGAGCAGCGTGAGCCAGATGGATTTGGCTGGCAATGCACTGATCGGTAGCAACTACAACGTCCCGGGTGGTACGGCCGGCAGCCTGGTCACCAATTCCTTTAACCTGGAAGGTTATACGACCGGTGACAAACCCACGTTGTACTTCAACTATTGGCTCGATACTGAAAAGGCCGGGGGCAACTCCACCGATTCGATGCGTGACAGCGCTCGCGTCTATATCTCGACCGATGACGGTTTGACGTGGGATCTGATTGCCACAAACAACTCCGCCTTGTCCGCACCGGATATGCCCGACGCCGAATTGCCGGCATTCTACTCGGCCTCCAAGTCGGCATCTCCCAAGCCCAACCAACACGTTCAGGAGATGTTCGACACCGCGACCTGGCGACAGGCGCGGGTCGACTTGAATGACTATGTGGGCAAGCCCCTGGTCAAGCTGCGGTTTGATTTCTCCACTTCCGGCAGGACCGGCACCGTGGTTGATCCAGTCACCGGCAAGCTGGTACCCAGCGATGACACCAGCAACCCGACCTTTACGGACGATGGCACGAACGGTGACGGGACTCGCAACGGTGTCACCCCCAACTCAGGTAATTCTTCACTCGCTGCCCGAAGCAATAACTTCGAGGGCTTCTATGTCGACGATATCATCGTCGGATTTGCCGGCCGCGGGGAAATGGTCACCGCATCGACGGGTCAGGGATCCACATTCACCTCGGTTCCCACCGATCCGGATCCGATGAAGACGCCGCCGTTGCTGACTGGACTCTATCAACTGGAGATTCGGCGCGGCGAGCAATACGGAGCCCTCGTCGATCCTCCGACGCCCAAGGGCTTTGTCACCATCAATCCGACGCTCGATATCAATGATCGTCAGACAAACGGTCAGACGGTGATGATCGGCAACAGCATTCAGACTGGAAACACGGTCGCGGTTTACGACGGCCTGATCACGAAGACATTTGAATTTACGAACGGCGCACCGTCGGGAACAAATATCGCTGTAGGGATCGGCGCAACCAAAGGACAGACGGCCGGAAATCTCGAGACTGCCATCAACTCTGCGTTCTCCGGTCTGAACACCGTGATCGCCAAGGCGGTTGGTGCGTCGGTCAATAGTGATCGCGTGGATCTGTTCGGCGCGGTCTCGGCCACTGCGATTGGGACTCCACCCACGACTACGGCTTTAGCCGACGAATCGGAAGGTGCTTTAAGTAACGATTATCCGGTGTCATTCTACGCCAACAGCAGGGGGGCATTCACAACGGGTTCAGACGGCTACTACACACTCAACGGAGTGCTCGGCGATAGCGCGAACTCCGGCAATCCCGATTCCGACTTCTTCAAAGTCACGATGACGGCGGGGCAAACGCTGACGGTCGACCTGACCGCGATCGGCGTCCCCGGCGCGAATTATCTCCTGACCGTCGTCGACAGCAGCTTTGCTCTTGTCGCATCCGTCTTCAATCGGACGTTGACTTACACCGCGACCGGAAATGGCACATATTACCTGGGTATTCTGGGTGACGATGGCGTCCTTATCACCTCGCCACTGAACCCCACATTCGCAGCACCGCCCGATCCCCTGGCGGCTGCAGGCAACGACACCTTCCTCTACAAACTGGACCTGTCGCTGCAATCGGCCGGTTCGAGTCTGCCGACCCCGTTGTCGGTCGCTTCGTATGTCCGTCAGGGCGACGACAACCTGGAACGCCAGGCCGGTCAGATCATCATTGAGAACAATCAGATCCTGAATGTGTCGGGGACCGGCATTCTGGTGGACGACGACGACCGGTTTGGCACCGTACCACATCCGGGTGCCGCCTTGAATACTCCCGTGCCGAACACCCAACGGCTGGTGACCGGGATGTATCTGCAGAACAACACCATTGGTCATTTCGGAACAAGTGGCATCACCATTACTGGCGATGCGAATGCCAACCTGGGCGCCGCAATTGTTCCGTTCGCCAAGGTAGTGAACAACACCATCGTTGGTATCAGCACGCAGGTGTCGAACACGTTGGATTCAGTTGGAGCGGCGGAGATCACCGCAGCCGCACAGAGGATCACGTTCTCCGAACCCGGCTATCCGGTCAACACCACGGATCCGGTTTACAACTTCCTGGCCGTTCCAGGCGTTGGCGATGTGACGGTGACATTTGGCGGCTACTTCCTCGGCCAGACCGCATCCGGGAGCAGTTTAGTCACGTTGAGCGATACCTCGCCGACCGGACCTTTGCAACTGGATCCGAATGCCCCCCCGACCCGGATCGCCGTTGATCTCTCGAAGCCAACTTCACCTGTGTTGACTGGCAATCCGACCTCCAATGGACCGATCTCTGTCTTGTTCAGCACACCGGTCGCGGCTGTGGCCCTGGACGGCGGCGTGTTTGACGCCGTGGGCAGCATGACCCTGGAGGCCTTCGACGTAAACGGCAAGAGTCTCGGGAAGGTTACCAATTCGGTGGTCGGTATCCAGACATTTGGATTGCGAGCGACCTCAGGCCTGAATTTGATAGCGGGAATTTCGTTCTACGCGAATGATGACGAGCTGGCAAATTTCAGCATCGACAATTTGCGGTTTGGGGATGCGGCCGCAATCAGGTTGGCTTCCTTCGTCGGGACGGGCATCCTGGTCTCACAGAATGCCAGCCCCACACTGTTGAACAATGCGATCGTGCGTACGAACACCGCCATCTCCATTGATGCCAGTTCGGCCACGACCGAGGTGGACGCCAACCTGTTTCAGTATTACGCGTCGATTGGCCAGGCGGGCAACAATGCGCTGATCGTCCCGAATGGCGAGCTATTGTTCGTGGAAGCCGCCAAAGATAATTACTACCCGGCAGCAGGCAGCCAGTTGATCGACAGCTCACGCAGTGGCTTCAATGACCGCGCCGCCTACATTGCGGTGACAGGACCGTTGGGAATTCCCAAGTCGCCCATCATCGCGCCGATCTTCGACCGCTTCGGACAATTGCGTGTGGATGATACGAATCAGGCCGGACCTGCCAACCAGCCTGGTCTGGGACAGAATCCGTTCCAGGATCGTGGGTCGTTGGAGCGTGCCGACTTCGAAGGTGGCGTTGTCATTGCTGCCGCACCCCGGGATAACGACGGGAGCGGGATCGACCTCGATCCGAACGCAACGGCGATCTGGATCGACACCGCGACGCCGTCTTCGCCATTCAGCATTCTGACGAATTTCACACTGCAGCTGATCGATTCCGGAATTGGTATCGATGACAGCTCGGTCGATACCGGCGATTTCCTGTTGCTGCAGAACGGTGCGCCGCTGGTGGCGGGCCAGGATTACTTCTTCACCTACAACCAGAATACGAATGAAGCTATCTTCACTTCGGTGTCCACATTCCCGCTAGACGGTCGATATCAGATTATCGTGGACCGCCTGGGAGTCACGGATTACGCGGGCAACTTCCTGCAGAACAATCAGTCGGTCCCGCCGACCCTGATCAGTACTCCCGCGACAGCCGCATTCAGCAGCAGCCTGTTGTACTTCACGTACATCGTAACGAATGGTGCCAACGACGCCCCGGTCAATACGGCCCCGGCTGCGGTGACTGTGAACGAAGATTCCTTCCTGCTGTTCTCGGGAGCCAATTCGATATCGGTCACCGACCCCGACGCCTTCCTGGCCACGGACGGCGATGTCACTACCGGAGCCAACGGGGGACGTATCCGCGTCTCGTTGAGTGTTCCCATCGGGGCTCTGACCCTGGGTGATACCACGAACCTGATCGCCGACGCCGGTGGATTCTCAGGGACTGGTACCGTGCTGGATCCGTTCATCATTGACGGTCGGGTGGATGACATCAACACCGTCTTGTCGGGGTTGATCTACACGCCACCCGCAGATTTCCCTGCCACCGTTCAACCCACCATTCCGCTGACGATCAAGACGGAAGACCTGGGCAAATTTGGTGCGCCCTCGCCGGGAACGACATCTCCGCAGACCACGACCAGCACGGTCAATATCACCGTGAATCCGGTCAATGATGTGCCGATCTTTGTGAAGGGCTTGGATCAGACGGTATTGGAAGATGCTCCTGCACAGAGTGTCTCGACCTGGGCGACTTCCATTTCGGCCGGAACGGCGAATGAGTCCGGACAAGCCCTGACGTTTATCGTGACGGGCAACTCCAATCCGGGCTTGTTCAGCGTGCCACCCGCGATTTCCGCGACCGGGACGCTCACCTACACGCTGGCCTCGAATGTGAATGGATTCGCCGATATCTCGGTCAAATTGATGGACGATGCCGGAACGCTCAATGGTGGCATCGATACGTCGGCAGCTCAAACCTTCCGGATCAATGTGACCCCGGTGAACGACGCTCCGTCGTTCATCAAGGGAGCCGATCAGACTGCTCTGGAAGATTCCGGTGCGAAGACAGTACCCGGTTGGGCCACGACCATCCTGGCAGGTCCGACCAACGAGCTGGGTCAGGGATTGACGTTCATCATTACCGGTAACACGAACCCGGCGTTGTTCTCCGTGGCGCCGGCCATTTCCTCGACAGGCACGTTGACTTACACCCTGGCGGCGAATGCGAATACCTTCCTGAGTGGTCCCGCGACGATCACCGTGACTCTCCAGGACAACGCCGGCACACTGAATGGCGGTGTCGATACTTCCGCACCGCAGACCTTCCAGATCGCTGTCACCGCTGTGAATGACGTGCCTTCGTTCACCAAGGGACCCGACCAGATCGTCGATGGGGTGACCCTCGCGAATTCGGTGCCCAACTGGGCCACCTCCATCCTGGCTGGGCCGGCTGATGAAGTCATCACGCAAAACCTGACCTTCGAAGTCATCGGGAATACGAACCCGAGCCTGTTCGCAGTGGCCGGCACCCCCGCAGTCTCGGCGACCGGGACGCTGACCTATACGCTGACGGCCACAGCCAACGGCCAGACAACCATCACGATCCGGTTGAAGGATGATGGTGGTACGGCCAACAGCGGAGTGGATACGTCTGCGACCCAGACCTTCACGATCCGCGTCACGCTGAACGATGCTCCGACCTTCACCAAGGGTCCCGACCTGACGGTTCTGGAAGACGCTCCCGCCCAAACGGTTCCCAACTGGGCCACGGCGATCTCCGCCGGTCCGGCGGATGAAGCGGGCCAGGCGTTGACCTTCAACGTCATCGGGAACTCGAATCCGTCGATGTTCCTGGTCGCCCCGTCGATCTCGTCCACGGGAACGTTGACCTACACGCTGGCTCCGAATGCGAACGGCACCGCCTTGATCAGCGTCACTCTCAGTGATGATGGCGGTACAGTGAATGGCGGTCAGGACACGTCGGTCACCCAGACGTTCAACATCAACGCCACTCCGGTGAATGATATTCCATCCTTCACCAAGGGCAGCAATCAGTTGGTCCTGGAAGACGCGCTGCCGCAATCGATCGGCAATTGGGCCACGGCGATCCTCGCCGGACCGCCGAATGAATCGGCACAGATTCTCGACTTCATCGTCACCGCGAACTCGAATCCCGGACTGTTCAGCGTGGCCCCGGCGATCTCGCCCAGCGGCACGCTGACCTACACCCTGGCGCCGAATATCAACGGCACCGCCAGCATCACCATCAAGCTGCACGATAACGCTGGCACGGCGAACGCGGGCATCGATACTTCGGCCACGCAGACCTTCACCATTACGGCCACCGCGGTCAACGACTCGCCGACATTCATCAAGGGGAATGATCAGACCGTCCTGGAAGACACTCCATCGCAGACCATCGTGGGCTGGGCGACTGCCATCTCTGCCGGACCGTCCGACGAATCTGCCCAAGTGGTCACATTCAATGTGACGGGCAATTCGAACCCCGGTCTGTTCAGTGCCGGCCCGTCGATCTCGTCCAACGGAACGTTGACCTACACCCTGGCCGCCAATGCCAACGGGAGCGCAAACATCACCATTACGCTCAGCGACACTGGTGGTACAGCGAATTCCGGCAGCAATACCTCGGTGTCGCAGTCGTTCACGATTGCGGTGACTCCGGTCAACGATGTTCCGTCGTTCGTCCGAGGTGCGGATCAGTCGGTGCTCGAAGATGCGGCCGCCCAGACCATTCTCGGTTGGGCGACGTCCATCGTGGCTGGACCTCCAAATGAATCGGGCCAGGCGTTGCAATTCAACGTGATTGCCAACACGAACCCCGGTTTGTTCAGCGTGGCACCCGCCATTTCTCCGACGGGGACACTCACCTATACCCTCGCACCCAACGCGAACGGTATGGCCAATATCCGGTTTACGCTCAGTGATAACGGGGGCACTTTGAACGGTGGCGTCGACACGGCCGCGTCCCAAACGTTCAACATCATCGCCTCCGCAGTGAACGACGCTCCGAGCTTCGTCAAGGGTGCCGATCAGACGGTGCTGGAAGATGCCCTGCCGCAAGTCGTCCCGGGCTGGGCTACGGCACTCTCCGCCGGCCCCGCCAACGAATCGAGTCAATTGTTGAGCTTCAACGTGACTGGCAATTCGAATCCAAGCCTGTTCAGCGTCGCGCCGTCCATCTCTCCGAATGGCACGCTGTCCTATACCCTGGCTCCGAACGCCAATGGCACGTCGAATATCACCATCACCATCAGCGACAACGGAGACACCTCGGGCGGCGGAGTCAACACTTCGGTACCGCAGACCTTCAGCATCACCGCCACGTCCGTCAATGACGTGCCGACATTTGCCAAGGGTGCCGACCAAGTGGTGCTGGAAGATGCCCCGCCGCAAACGATTGCCAACTGGGCGACCGGAATTTCGGCTGGTGCCGCCAACGAATCGAGTCAGGTGCTGACATTCAGTGTGGTCGGCAACTCGAACCCGGGTCTGTTCAGCGCGGCTCCGGCGATTGGGCCGAACGGGACGCTGACCTATACACTGGCTCCGAATATCAACGGCACCGCAACCATCACCGTCCAGTTGAAAGACGATGGCGGAACCGCGAATGGTGGCGTGGATACATCCTCGACCCAATCCTTCAACATCACGGCCACCGCAGTGAATGATGTCCCATCGTTCGTGAAGGGTGCCGATCAGAATCTGCTGGAAGATGCGGTCGCTCAGACCATTACCGGTTGGGCCACGGCGATCTCGGTTGGACCGCCCAATGAAAGCGGACAACTGCCGACCTTTACCGTCGTGTCCAACAGCAATCCCAGCATGTTTAGTGCGGCCCCGGTCATTGATGCCAGTGGTACCCTCACTTACAAGCTGGCTGCGAATGCCAATGGTGCGGCGACGATTACCGTGAAACTGAGTGACAACGGTGGCACCCAGAATGGTGGTGTCGATACTTCCGCAACACAAAGCTTCGTCATTACCGCCACCGCGGTGAATGATGTGCCGTCGTTCGTCTACGCCGGCGATCAGACCGTCCTCGAAGATGCGGCGCCGCAATCGATTGCGAACTGGGCTACCCAGATCTCCGCCGGACCGGCTGATGAATCGTCCCAGTTGCTGACGTTCAACGTGACGGGGAATTCGAACCCCAGCCTGTTCAGCGTGGCACCAGCCATTTCGTCGACCGGAACGTTGACCTACACCCTGGCTCCGAATGCCAACGGAACGGCCAACATTTCGATCACCCTGAGCGACAGCGGGAATAATCTGAATGGCGGAGTCAACACCACGACTCCCAGGACATTCAACATCACGGCCACTGCTGTGAATGATGTCCCCGTCTTTATCAAGGGACCCAATCAGACCGTGATTGAAGATGCCTCGCCACAGACGATTACCAACTGGGCAACGGGAATCTCGGCAGGAGCTGCCAACGAATCAAGTCAGCAGTTGACGTTCGTCGTCACGGCCAACTCGAATCCGAACTTGTTTGTGGTGGCCCCGGCCATCATGTCGAATGGCACGCTGACCTACACCCTGACCCCGAACGCCAACGGTTTCGCCAACATCACGGTGACGCTGACCGATAAGGCCGGCACTGCCAACGGTGGTGTGGATACCTCGGCACCGCAGACCTTCACGATCACCGCGACTGCGGCTCCTGACGCCCCGTCGGACGTCTCGCTGTCGGCCAACACGGTGCTCGAGAACCAACCAGCGGGAACGGGTATCGGACTCTTCACGGGAGTCGATGTCGACTTGCCCAACGACACATTGATCTACTCGCTCGTGAGTGGAACTGGTGGAGCCGACAAGGACTCCTTCCAGATCGTGGGCAACCAACTGCAGACCAGTGCGTCCTTCAACTACGAGGCCAAGAGCACCTATTTCATCCGGGTGCGCGTCACCGATTCGACGCAACCGTCAGGCCTGAGCTTCGAAAAGGCATTCACGATTTCCGTGTTGAACGTGAATGAACCGGCCACCAGCATCTCGACTTCGAACAATGTGGGCACCGGGCAGCCAAACAGTATTCTGGAGAATCAACCGGCGAATTCGGTGGTGGGAACACTCCTCGCGTCTGATCCGGATGCGGCAGATACGGCCACCTTTGCTCTAGTAGGCGGGACCGGGTCGTCCGATAACGCCGCATTCAAGATCCTGAATGGGCAACTGATCGCCATTCAACCGTTCAACCTGGAAGCCAAGGGGACTTACTCTATCCGCGTTCGGACCACCGATACTGCCGGACTGGGCTTTGAAATGCCGTTGACGATTACGGTCGGGAACGTGAACGAAACGCCGACCAACATCAACCTGTCGAACAGTGCCATTGTGGAGAACTCGGCACCGGGAACGGTGGTGGGCGATTTGACCACGGTCGACGTCGATGCCGGTGACACGTTCACCTACAGCCTGGTGAGTGGTGCCGGTGCGACTGACAATGGCAAGTTCGCAATTTCGGGTGGTCAATTGGTGGTTGCCGGTCCGCTGAACTACGAAGATCCGGGCCACGCTTATTCGATTCGCGTTCAATCGCGAGATCGCGACGGACTGGTGACCACGAAGGTTTTCAGCATCACGATTCTGGATGTGAACGAAGCCTCCACAGCGGTGTCTCTGTCCACGGCGAATATCGACGAGAACAAGCCCGCAGACACGGTCGTGGGAACATTCAACACGACCGATCAGGACTCGCCTGAAAGCTTCACCTACAGCCTGGTGGCGGGTACTGGCTCGGCAGACAATGCAGCGTTCAAGATTTCCGGGAACAAGCTGCTGTCGGCCCAGATCTTCGACTTCGAAACCAAGTCGATCTACACCGTCCGGGTTCGCAGCACTGACAGTGCGAGCCATGCGATCGAACAGGCCCTGACAATCACCATCAACGACAAGAAGGATGGACCGATCGTGACGCTCAGCAGTTCCACTGGTGTCACGTCTGGGAAGAAGGAAATTGCGGTCGATCCGACGGCCACAGTGGTCGACTTTGATTCGCCCAACTTCAACAATGGAAAAATCGTGCTGGCGATCCAACTCGGTGAGCAAACAGGCGATACTCTCAGCGTTCTGAACGGCGAATTTAACGGTGAGAAGCTGAAGCTGAATGCCAAGGGTGACTTGAAGCTCGGCAAGACCACCATCGCCACGTTGACCGGCGGAGAGTCGGGCGTGCCGTTGACGATCCAGTTCCAGGGTGCAACCAGCAAGGAACTGTTCCAAGTTGTCTTGCAACACGCCAGCTTCAAGGGCAAACCGTTCGCCGCACCGCGAATTGTCAGTGTCCAAGCGTTTGACGAATTGGGAATCGGCGGTAACGTGGCCACACGCAACATTACCGTGAACTAACTCACCTTTGTGTCCATCACACCCGACGCTCCTCACGGAACGCCGGGTGTTTTTTATGCCGTAGGATTGGCCTATTCGACATTGTGGGAGGGCGGGGTACCCTCTGAGTCCCTCGCCCTCCCATTTCAAACACGCTCTAAGGGAAATGTTCGTCTAACGGCAAAATGCGACGGCCGGGGCGGCCATCCTACCGGCCCCTACAATGCAACGGCTCTGCCTGCTATCTTTCCAACTGGTTGTTCACACTCCTTCGCTTGTTGGAAAAAGGGCTTATGCCTGCGTCTCGCCCAAATCCTGTCCCTGCGGTTGCCTCGACTGCCGTACCGGCTACTTCATTCTGGCTGCGATACCGCAGTGAAGCCCTACCAGCCGCACTGCTGCTGTGGATGTTCCTGGCCTGTTGCTTCCCCCTCTTCGACACTGACCTCTTCTGGCACTTGAAGACCGGCGAGTGGATCCTCCAGAACTTTTCCATCCCCGGCTACGATCTCTACACGTTCACCGACTTCGACAAGCGCTGGATCGACCTGCACTGGGGCTTCGAAGTCGGCGCGGCCATCCTGTATCGAGTCGGCGGCGCCAACCTGTTGATCCTGAGTAAAGCGGCAATCTTGATGCTCGCCCTGGGAATCGGCTGTTATGCCGGCGGCCCGAAACTACGCGGCTGCCAGCGAGTTCTCTGCTGGATCTTGCCCGCCATCACCATCAGCGGGCGCGGTTACGAGCGGCCGGAAATCATGACCCTCCTCTGCCTGGCGGGCTGGCTGTGGATTGTGACGCGTCTGGAAAAACGCCCGCAACTGATCTGGATTCTCCCCGCAATCCAGGTCTTCTGGATCAACTGCCACGCGCTCTATATTCTCGGACTGGTCGTCGGCGGATGTTATGCGGCGGACTACATCGTCCGTTCATACGCCAACGGCAAACTCGGCCTGGCCCCCTCACCGCTAGACCCGAGCCCCTCGACAGTCGTCCGCACAGCCGGAGTGTGTGCGGCCGCAGCTCTGGTCAATCCGTACTTCGAACAGGGCGCCCTCTTCCCGTTCACGTTGTTCCGCAAGTTCACCGTCGAACAAGATTTCTACTCCCAACGCATTGGCGAATTTCAAAAGCCGGTCGAGTTCCTCCTCAAGAACGGCTTCACCAATCTATACCTCAACGCCGAGCTCCTGCTGTGGCTGGTCGCGGCCCTCTCATTCCTCTGGCTGGCGTGTCGCGGCAAGTTCAATGTGTTCCGCACGCTGCTCTTCGTGGGATTCTCGTACCTCGCCTGGAAGGCCAGCCGCAACACCAACATCTTCTCGCTGATCGCGGGTTTCGTCCTGTCAGAAAATGTGAACGACATCTTCTATCCGGCTTCCTCTGAAGATCATCCAGAGCAACCTCGCGGACAATTTTCCATCATCGCCTCCCGTACCGCGGCCGTGGCATTGGTCCTGATGATCGTGGCCGTCGTCACAGGCGAATGGAACCGCTGGGCCGAGAAGATCCGCCCATTCCGCCTGGGTGAAGCTCGCGAATGGTTCCCTCACAAGGCAGCCCAGTTCATGCGACATCCGGGATATCCGCAACGAGTCTACGCCGCAAATTTCGGAGTCGCCTCGGTCTACACCTACTACAACGGACCGGAAGGCAAGGTCTTCATGGACGGCCGCCTGGAAGTCTGCACGCAACAGACCTTCGAACGATTCGACGAAATCGGCCTACGCATGACCCACGCCCATCCCAGCTGGGTAGAACTGCTGCGTGACAAGGCAGGCAACCTCCCCGCCGTCATGTTGGATTCTCGATTCTCACGCGGCTTGATCACAGGAGTCCTCCAAACCCCCGGCTGGCGCCTGGTCTACGCCGACCCCTCCTGCGCCGTCTTCTTCGACGACAAAACCGCCGACCAATTGAAACTCCCCCCAGTCAGTCCAGAACCGCTCAAGTTCCCCCCGAAGCTGGGAATCTAAATCACCCGGCTCGGCTCCCACCGATTCGGATGTGATCACCGACGAGCCACCAATCGGACCGCAGGACGGACAATCCCGTCCGTCATTCCACTCGACGAAGAATTCTTTGAACTCTTCGACTTCTTTGAATTCTTTGATCTCGCGTACACAGTTTTGGATCCATCACTCCCGAGCATTCCATCAACCGACGAACCGCCGCGACTGCGTCCCCTTCGACTTCTTTGACCCCTTTGAACTCTTCGCTTCTTTGAATTCTTCGACTTCTTTGTTCTTGCGTATACATACTGGGCTCGGCCGCGAAGCCCGATGTTTCGCCACAGTCTGAAGTTAGGTCGCAACTTGGCAAATCGAATGCTTTTCGGTTCTGAATGACGGACACAGATGCGAGGATCTGCGCTCTTTGAATTCTTTGTTCTCGCGTACACAGTTTTGGATCCACCGCGTCCGACCATTCCCGCAACCGACGAACCGCCGCGACTGCGCCCCTTCGACTTCTTTGACCCCTTTGAACCCTTTGAACTCTTTGAACTCTTCGCTTCTTTGAATTCTTTGGCTTCTTTGCCCACGTGATCGCTTTCCTGCTGTGCCTACGAAGCGAGACCTCACGCCAAGGCGCCAAGGCGCAAAGAATCTGACGAGCATTCGACGCCTCGTAACTTTGCGCCTTGGCGCATTTGCGTGAGATAATTCCTAAACCCACATGGCAGCTTTGAACTCTTTGAACTCGTCAATCTGTCTTAAGTCTACTCTCTACTCATTCCCATCTACTCTCTCGCCGCAGGCGCACCATGTGCGCCCTCGAACTGTCGCGCAGCACGAGTCCTACCTCCACCGATTTGATAACCCTCAGTCTCACACTCCGACAACGACGCGAACGCCCGGTCAGCCGCCTGATGCCGGCTCGATGCCCCAATTTCCCGACTCTTCGCCGGAAGCCATCCCAGACAAGCCTCTTCAGCACAGATCACCCATTGATCATACATCGAGGCGTCAATCTCACCAAAATGGCGCCCCCTCGCGCGGTCAGGTCGGTAGACAAGAGTAAGGGTTGCAGTCTGGGATGAAGAAAGGGTTGGATTTGGCGGGGATAAAGTTCATTCGAGTTTTGTAACGCTGGTCAACTGCATCAGTTCCCCGAAGGGGATATGCATCATAGCCCAGGGTTGCCCGCTCCGGCGGGCTACCCTGGGTAATGAATTTGGATCGACATTTACGCGGGGTGGCCCAGGTTGAGTCAGAACATTTGCAAATAATCTCCATCACGAAGGGTGGCCCAGTTGCTACTGCAACCTGGGTTTACAGGAAGCATTTGATCGTCGTGGCAATTCTCTCTCAGAAGCGACGTATCCCGCGAGATGGCTCAGGTTTAGTCAGTATATTTGCAAGCTACTTCCATCACGAAGGGTGGCCCGGGTTTGGATCATGGCCTGTTGTGAGGTCTCGCAATCAGGAGCCGTCTGAATTGCGATGGAATACGTCGCTGCTTGATCAGACTAGCGACGACGATCAAATGCTTCCCGTAGACCCAGGTTGCGAAGCAACCCGGGCCACCCGCGTTTGTCCAGTTTCAGGCAGATTGGTAGGCCAAGCCGTGCCTGAATTCCTGGGCACTCACGCTGGTCGATTGCCAAGCTCCATCATCGATAGGAATTTCGTGTCACAGCCGATGCTCACTTAGCGTCGGCCGCGATCCTGCGCGCACCAATCTTCTAGCAGAATGGCTGTGTTATCGTGATCGTCAGCCACGAGCCATCGTGGACCAGAGCTATTTAGCCGACCGTGTTCAATTCGTCGATACAATCCCAAATACTCCTGGTCAACCCATTTCGAATCAAATTCAGATTGGGCGGCGGGGAGAATGGCAACCATTCCGTCATTCAAAACGCCGTCTCCGAACCCAAGTTCCCATGGTATCCAACGAGACTGGTTACTATTCGTCGTAACAAACACGACAAGACGCTCGCAGCTTGAAATTGCATTTCTGAGGATTCGAGCGGTATCGAGATTTGGCTTTTCGGGTAATGAGTCGTCTCCCTTGTCGCAGTAGACTGACGCCCCGTGTTGTTCGAGCAAATCAATCACGGCTGGGACAAATTCGACGTCCCGCGACGAATAGGAGAGAAACGTGTCTTTAGTTGTCAGTGATCGTGAGTGCTCACTGATTATCTGACCTGCCGTCCTTCCGGTAGCTTTCCCACGTCGTCGAAGTTCATCGAAAGTAACAATTCGGCTCATTCAAAGGCCATTTTCGCAATTGGAGCACTTTGCATCATTCGATGCGTTGATCATGTGAAATGCATCAGTGAAGCCGCGGCCTCTTATTCGCTTCGCTCACACAATCTCAAACCGCGCGCAATCCATATGATCGTTCAATAACCTGTGCCAACCCCGCGGGCATTTACGCCAAGTTCTGTGAACTCGGAAGTATTTTCTTAGACCATTGCTCCACTTCCGCGGGAAGTGCGCGCTCAGCAATCCCAAGCAGCAATCCAATCAGGACGGCGATTATCGCGTTGTCGTTGATCTGTGACGTCGAAACAGTGTTTCCAAATGAGATGGAAACAAGTTGCGTTTGAAACATTAAGGCTATGACGAATGTGGGAATTCCAAAGAACAATAGACGAACCCAAGGTTCCATCAAGTCGGCATCGGGCGTCACGAGGGTGTCAAATGTTGGGTCGATGTTTCGAGTCATAGAGGCGAACAAGAGTCCCCACATCGCGCCCGCAAGTAGCAATCCAGTGTGAGCGAAGGAAAATCCGGCATCCCACGCCAAGACACCGTGCATGGCTGTTCTAGTTTTCGTTAGTTGTGGAACTGGATCGGAATTTGGAGTGGAGAAACCGAGTCCCGTCCAAGATCCCGCGGCCTGCACGATCAGCCCGACTAAAACGAGAAGTACCGAAGCAACACATACCGTGAAGGCAAGCCGCGCCGTGTATCTTGATTTGATCCGCGAGCCGGCAAGTTGAACGACTTCCCTTTTGAATAGCTTCAGATCGTTCAGCGGGCTTTGAAAGAATCCGTGCGGCGTGAACGTCGCTTGTGCCGTCGCAAGGAGTCGTTCAAAATATTCACGGAATAGAGCTGGTTCTTGCTTTTGAAAAGCTACCCGCAAGACCATTGCGAATTGCTCAAAGTCTGTCTTGGCAGCCTCTTGGACCTCCGGGGTTGCCTCAAGAAATTCGGGATTCTGCTGGAAATTCAGCTCCCCCGACTTGGTCGGCGCGTTCAGATTCTCGACGTACTCCGAGACGAAATATGCGGTCGGGCTTGCTGGCATCGGCTTCGACCCCGTGGATGAGAAACAAATGGAACTCGTTACCTACCACATTGGGGGCACGTGCCTGAAATTGGAGTCGAGCGCGCTGTTGCCCATTTGTGAGTAGCCTGAGAGAACTGGTGCGTGTTATTGCTGGCATCGTCAATCGCTTGATCCGTCTCATTCAATTCATTCAAGAGCTCGTTCTCATATGGAGTCCGGCGTGCAATGCCCTTCGCGTTGAGGGAAGCCTTCATGGCTTTCAGGTAGGGTGGTAACATCGCCAATTCCCTTTGTGTTCATTGTGAACGAAACGGTCCTTGAACTTAGACACAGGCAGTTTAACCAGACCCGAGCTCGCTTTTCTAGTCAAGTGAAGCAGGATGGCATTGGTTTGTAAGCGAGAGCAACCCTAGTCGTGGCACTGCTACGAGTCGCCTCGAATTGCAGATCGACGCGTTAGCCGACCTAAGGCAGTGCGAAGATGGCGATCCAAATAGCTCGCCGCTAATCCCTCAGTTGATACCAGTTCGGCGCCTCTTCTTCGGATTCCGGCACTTCGGCTCCCCAGCACTCGGCGGGTGAATTCGCCGTGATTCGGGCGGATAGGAAGATGAGAATTGCGATGCAGGTCGCGGCCACGACGGGCAATAGCCACATCAGGATGAGCTGCGTTGTGTCAACCTTATCGATGCGAGCTCCCGGGGCTGTCATCAACATCGCTACGAACCAGGTGCCGAGCAACGGGGCGACGGTGGCGACTCCGATGATGTAGTTGGCGGGATTGATGCGGATGCGGCCGGGGCCGAGCGTTGTTGCTCGTGTGAAATCGCCGTGGCAGACTGTTGATAAGTTGGACTTCACAAAAATGCGGACTCGGTGGCGGAGCGCGATCACTATGCCGATCCCGCCGAGGAGCGATGACAGGCAGCAGCCGAACGCGATGATTAGGATCGCGATGACAAACTGAGTGAGATCGGGCTGCTTCTGAGTGATCGACGCCACGACCGCGGTGCCGATCACGCACACCAAGGCCCAGGCTCCGGCACAGAACAGCGCCATGCAGAGGTGAAAGAGGAAACCCACCGTTCCGCGAGCCGGCCAGGGGTCCGTCCGTTTCAGCCACAACGCCGTTTTCGAGGCCGGCCAACCCGCCTTGAGGTAGGGGAGTATTCCGGTCAGCAGTGGGTTGCCTGTCAGCATCAGCAGGACGATCGACGCCAGGGCGATCACTGGCCACTGACCGAAAATACTTGTCGGTTGCGGTGCTTCTGCGTCTTCAGAGTCCATTTCCGGATTCATTGGTAGGCCAACTTAGTGTGACGTGGGCAATGGTCGAGGGTGCCGGCTCATCATAGCCGATTCGCCTGCTGGGAGGGCGAGGGCCCCAGAGGGTACCCCGCCGAGGTGTTCAGACGTCATCTGGTGGGGCGTTTCAAAACCGCCCCCGTTGGGCTTGTCCCAACGGAGCGCCGACTGGTCCGCTACCCAACAGTAAGCTTTGCAGAATTCTCAACCTTTACGTCTCCGATGCCCCCTGCCGCCAGCCAGTCGCGGATATTACAACGGTTCGCTCACGGCGGCAGGGGGCATCGGAGACCACGCGTTGAGGGTCCAGGACGTTTCTCTCCAGTAGCTGGTCTGTCAGCGCTCCGTTGGGGCAGGCCCAACGGGGGCGACAACAGATGGAAATTCTGCGTTTCACTGTGAATCAGTCGCTCAACGTCCCGACAGGGTGAGATTGCATCTGAACGCGATGCCATGAGTGGCGAGCGTGAAGATTTAGTGAAGATTTCCGTCACGACAGCCAATCTGCGGAGCCACCCTTCCCACTGACCACGACATTTCTCAGAATGATCCTGCGGATTGAGATTGGTGGGCAGTTTAAGAATCTCATGGAGCATTGGTCGATGGAGAATTCCAAGGCGGCAATCGCTGGCGTGGATGACGGGGAACTCACGATTTTGCTCCGGGCCTACGCACGGGGAGATCAGAAGTCCCTCCATGCGCTGGTCGATCGGGTTTACGCTGAACTCCGAGTGATCGCCGCCGGTCGGTTGCGCAATGAGAGCTGCAATCCACTGATGGGGCCGACGGCACTCGTGAACGAAGCTTACCTGCGCCTCGTGGAGAACAATGTCCCGGTGGAATTTGCCAACCGACGACATTTCTTCGCGGCAGCATCCGAAACCATGCGCCGGATTCTGGTCGATCAAGCCCGACAGCGGCTGACGCTCAAACGAGGTGGCGCTGCCACTCGCCAAACTTTGGAAGAGATCCCCGTCACGGTGGATGTGCCCGATGAAGAACTGGTCGATATCGATCGAGCTCTGGAGGAATTCGCGCGGATTGAGCCCATCAAAGCCGAGTTGCTGAAGCTGCGATTTTTTGTCGGCATGTCGGAAGCGGAAACTGCGGAGACCCTCGGAATTTCTCGGGCGACGGCGTCCCGCTACTGGACGTTTGCCAAAGCGTGGCTGTTTGACTGGATCAAGCGGTCCGAGGCCAATTCTGAACGCTGAAGTGTCGGGAATCGAATTCCGTGAGGCGCATCCCGGAAGAAAAACGCATGTAGGGGGGAAGACAGAAGCCGACGACAGCTCGTGAGTGAATAATGGGCCAATCACAGGAACTTGAATCCATCTTCTCGCAGGCGATGCAGCTATCCGATGCCGCAGCGCGTCGGACGTACGTTGAGCAAGCGTGTGGTGGAGACGCCCAACTCGCTCAGCAGGTTTTCTCACTTCTGAAAGCTGCACGAGAATCTGAGGGCTTTCTGGAATCGCCGGTGCGTCGCAGCGCCCCAGCCCATGATTCGGCCCATGATTCCGAGCAGCCGACATCCAATTTGCAACTACCAGCTCAAAGCAAAGAGTTCCCATTCCTGTCGGCGCCGATCGCCGCGGGCGACCTGGGATCGCTGGGGCCTTATCGTATTCTGGATCGTGTCGGCCGTGGTGGGATGGGGATCGTTTTTCGAGCCTTTGATGAGGAATTGCAAAGGATCGTGGCGGTCAAAGTGCTGGCGCCCGAGATTGCGATCGATCCCATGGCCCGTAAGCGGTTCGAGCGAGAAGCTCGCTCTGCGGCCGCAATCAATCATCCCCATGTCGTCGTCATTCATGCGGTCGATCAGACGCACAATCCGCCCTACCTCGTCATGGAGTTCGTCCAGGGGAAGACATTGGCGGACAAGTTGGCCAGCCAGGGAGCACTGACGGTCAAGGAAATTCTGCGGATCGGAGGGCAAGTCGCAGAAGGCCTGGCAGCAGCCCACAAGCAAGGCTTGGTTCATCGAGACATCAAACCAGCCAATATCCTGTTGGAAAATGGCGTCGAGCGGGCCAAAGTGAGCGACTTCGGCCTGGCCAAAGCCGTGGCAGACGTGGCCATGACACGCACGGGCGATCTGTCCGGCACGCCGCAGTATATGTCGCCGGAACAGGCGTCCGGCGGACGAGTGGACCACCGGACCGATCTGTTCAGCCTGGGCGCGATTCTCTATCTGATGTGTACGGGGCGGCCGCCGTTTCGGGCCGACAATGCATTAGCCGTCTTAAAGCGCATCTGCGAAGAGACTCCGCGGCCGATTGAACGACTCAACCCCGAAATACCCGGATGGTTGTCTGAAATCGTCGATCGGCTGCTGGCCAAATCTCCCGCGGACCGCTACCAAACGGCGACCGAAGTGGCCGTCTTACTGCAACAGCATTTGGCGACGCTGCAGGGGGGAGCGTCCATCACTCGTTCGTTCGGGTCAATCCCATCTGGGTCCGCTGGGAAACTGCTGCGGCGGTGGCGCTGGCCGCTGCTCGCTTCCGGTCTCCTTATGGGAACTGGCTTCCTGATCTGGCTGGCTTCGGGACCGCGGCCGCTCTACTCGTCGTCTGGCCAGGTCAGTACGAATGGTCCAGCGCAGTTCGCACCAGCGAATGAGATGCCCAAGAACGACAAAACCGGACTCGCCATTCCAACTTCCCGCGGAGCAGCGAAGAGAACACCGCCAGGACCTGACTCGACGGAAAGGAACCAGACGCTCGACCCTTTGGACGGCATCGAAGCCGGAGAACGCCGCGAATTTACAAACCATAAGATCGCGTTCCATTGGTGTCCGCCGGGGCAGTTTCTGATGGGGAATCCGCAGTCGGAAGTGGAGCGAGGGGAAATTGATAACCAATTCGAGATGCTGGTGCCGCACGGCTTCTGGATGCAGGAGACGGAGGTGACGCAGTCGGAATGGGAGCGCGTGATGGGCTCGCTGCCATCCCGCGAGATGCGGAAAGGGAAGGGCGAGCAGCACCCGATCTACTACGTCAGTCTCGAGGAAGCGATGACATTCTGCCGGAAGCTGACCGATGTGGAGCGGGAAGCGGGTCGGCTGCCTGCGGACAAGGCCTACCGCCTGCCGACCGACGCGCAGTGGGAATACGCGTGCCGCGCCGGAACGACCACGGCCACGGCATTCGGGGACCAACTCAGTAGCACGCAGGCGAACTTTGGAGGAGATTGGCCTCACAACGGCGCACCGCAGGGCCCCAGCCACAATCAGTCGGTGAAAGTGCGCTCGTATCGCCCCAATGCCTGGGGGATTTACGACATGCACGGCAACGTCAAAGAATTCACCACCACGCCGGGGCGCGTCCGCGGCGGGAGTTGGTTCGACAGCGGCCGGAACTGCTGCTCAGGAATCTGGATTCCCGATCCGCCGTCCGCGTCCGAAAACGTGGGATTCCGCATGGTCCTGACATCAGTGCCATGAGGATCGCCCGAGAATTGTTTATCGAACATTAAGCGCAGCAGAGCCAACTTCTGCACAACTATGACCGTACACTAAGGTTTACAAATTCGGAATGCGTTTGAGAGTATGAGGGTGTGAGAGTATCGGAGTAAGAGGGCCGTGATTCAATTGGACTTTTCTTTACTCTCATACCCTCACACACCGACACTCTCATGCTTTCAATCGGCGCAAACCTTTTGTTAAAGCGCAATAACTCACAAACGATCCCGATACTCGGTCAACGCGCTCCCCTGACGGCGGACATCTTCTGCCGTCTCTCAGAACTCGAAAAGGGCCAATAATGAAGAAAACGCAACATGGGATTACGCTGAATGCAAGAACAAAGGGCTTGGCGTCGCTCCGGTCTGCTCGGCGTGACACACAAAGCGGCTTACGCCCCACCACTCGGCGAACTCGCCGTGGGTTCACACTGATTGAACTGTTAGTGGTGATCGCCATCATTGCCGTTCTCATCGGCCTGCTATTGCCTGCCGTGCAGCAGGCGCGGGAAGCAGCGCGGCGCACGCAGTGCAAGAACAATATCAAGCAATTGGCCTTGGCCCTGCACAACTTCCACGACAGCTATGGACGGTTTCCGTCCGGAGGCTGGGGCTACATCTGGGCGCCTGCCGCCGATCGCGGCGCCAGTGCGACGACCCAACCAGGGGGCTGGGGATATGTCGTGCTTCCCTTCCTCGAGCAAACCGCGCTGTACAATCTAGGCAGCGGCCTCACAGGCACAGCACAGGAAAACGCCAACGCCCAGCTCCTGAGCACTCCCATCCCCCCCTGGTATTGTCCGAGCCGCAGGGCGGTCAAGAACTATCCGGTCGTTGGCACGTATCCGCTGGTCAAGAAGCCGCTCCTGTGTGCGACACTGACAAATGCAGTCAAAACCGATTACGCCATCAACGGCGGAGAAGTCTTCGTCACGTTTACGACGGGACCAACAACCTTGGCTCAAGGGGATTCGCCCAGTTACGCGTGGCCGAACTTGGCGCAACTCTCGACCGGCATCTTACACGTTCGCACCCAGTTCACATTCGCGTCGATTACCGACGGTGCGAGTAATACATACCTCGTGGGCGAGAAGTTCGTGAGCCGCGCATCGGCAGACGGCGGTGCGGAGGTCGGCGACGATCAAGGGCCTTACCAGTGCGACGAGCGCGACAATATTCGTTGGACGCAAAGTTACAATGGACTGTTCTTGCCACCAGAACTTGATACCAAAGGTCCGGATTCCAATGACGAAGACACGCTACGCTGGGGCAGTGCCCATTCCGGTGGATTCGGGATGGCCATGGCAGATGGATCGGTTCGGACGCTTGCCTATGACATCGACGAGACCATCCATCGCAGTTTGGCGAACCGTAAGGATGGGAAAGCGGTCTCGCTCGGGAATTAGGGCACCGTGCGAGCCGGCATTTTTTAGGAGAGTGATCTCACGCAAAGGCGCCGAGGCGCAAAGGACTAGGAGATGAATTCTTTGCGCCTTGGCGCCTTGGCGTGAGGTCTTGTATTCCTGATTCTTGATCGACCCGCCTGACTCTGCGATCTTCATCAATGGTTACAAATAAAAAACGCCATCCGCAGTGATCAATCGCGAATGGCGTTTTGCGTTTCCACAAGCTCGTGCAACGATTACGACAAACCGCGGATCGGCTTGCCGAATGGGAGGATGGGCATCGGTCGGCCCTGGTAGTCGGGGAACGTTCGTTCGGGATCAATCCCCATGTGCTGATAGACGGTCGCCCAGAGATCGTTGGGCGTCATCGGGCAGTCCTTGGGGTGCTCGCCACGTGAGTTCGTTGAACCGATCACTTGACCCATCCGGAGTCCGCCGCCCGAGAGCAGCATCGACATGGCCTGGGGCCAGTGATCGCGACCAGGTTGCTTGACTCCTGTTTGCGATCCTGCCGAGTTTTCGACGCGTGGCGTGCGACCGAACTCGCCGGTCACCACCAGGAGGACTCGCTTGTCGAGACCGCGGTTGTAGAGATCCTCGATCAAGGCAGTTACGGCCTGATCGTAGATCGGCAGGCGCACATTGAGATCGTCCCAGATGTGGCAGTTCACCGCGTGGGAGTCCCAGTTGTAGACCCCTTGTTTGAGGGCCGGAACGCCCGACTGATACGGGTTCTCCATGAGGACCGTGACAAAGCTGGAGCCCGCTTCGACCAGGCGGCGAGCCATCAGCATGCGTGAACCCCAGGCGTGCTTGCCGTAGCGCTGACGCAATTCTTCGGGCTCTTTTGAGAGGTCGAAGGCCTGGCGTGCCTTGTCGCGTGTCAACAAATCCAGAGCCCGCTTGTTGAACTGATCCATCGAGTTCATCAGTCCGCTGTCGGCGGCTCGTTTCATCCGGTCAAAACCGCTCAGCAGGGCCAGGCGATCGTCCAACCGGCCAGTCACTTCCTGCAGCGGCGCGATATTGGGGACCTTGAAGGTGGGTGCCGTTGGATCACCGGGCACTGCAAACGGGACATAGGACGGCCCGAGATAGGCCGAACCGTAGGCGAACACGTCGACCCCTTCTCGGCCGCCGTCCGCCAGGTTGACGTAATTCGGCACACCGACCATCCGGTCCTCGCGGCACTTCGCGATGATCCCGCCGGCCATGGGGTTGTCATTGACAGTATCGACGGGGGTCTTGGGAATGCGGCCTGTCAAGAATCGCTTGTGACCGCCGCCGTGATCGGCAAATTCATGGGCGATCGATCGCACGATCGAGAACTTATCGGCCATCTTGGCATGCAGCGGCATCAACTCGCACAGATCGAGTCCCGAGACATTCGTGTGAATGGGACGGAATGCGCCGCGATAGTCGGTCGGAGCCTCCGGCTTCATGTCGTACATATCCATGTGGGGCGGACCACCCGGAAGCCACACGAAGATGACAGACGTATCCGACGCCGAGTGAGTTTCCCCGGCCGAGGCGCGCATGCGCAATAAATCGGCAACGGTTATCCCGCCCAAACCCAGTGCTCCGACGCGCAAAAACTCGCGGCGAGAGACCGGTCCCGGACAAGCAGCCTGAATCTGGTGCATAGAGTACCTTCGCAATGAGCAACAACTTGGCAAGCAACACTAGCAGAATTTTCGGCAGGCAAACGGAGTAAGCTTAGACTCTGTCTGTTCTTACCATCTTATCAAGCAAAAAATGACTTGTCATCTGCGAAATCCCAAAAACCGGTTTGAACTCGCAGTAGGGTCATCTTGAGTTGAGGGGGTGTTTTACCGAGATAATCGGGATTACGGCTGGTAAACGAGGGCTGAATCAGAGTTTTCAAAACTAGAGTTCTGACAGAAAAATGGGACGACAGAAAAATGAAGACTCGATTGAGGATGGAAATGGCTGCTCCATCATCTTTCTGTCGTCCCATTTTTCTGTCAAAAAGCAATTTGGACGATCAAGCATCCAATTGCACAAGAATGCGGCTTGTCAGCAGATTGTACATGGGATATCGTCGGTGCAGTGATCAGGATGATCTCCGCCGCTAGAAAGAAGACGTTTTATCTTGTTTCATTGGCCAGAATAGTTTGGATCCCGCTGCTTGGAATCCCAACGAATCGATTTATCAGACACACCCTACCGTTCTCCTGAATAATCATAACAAGACAAAACGTTCCACCGTCGCCAGTTAGGTTGAGAATTCGTTATCTAAGAGGTCGCTCTTCGATTGTCATCTTGCCGAAGTTGATGCGTCGCTCATCCATTGTTCTCACGGAGTCAGTCATGTCACGGGCCAAACGTGGTTTTACGCTGATCGAGTTACTCGTTGTGATCGCCATCATCGCGGTCTTGATTGCGTTGTTACTGCCGGCAGTGCAGCAGGCTCGCGAGGCCGCTCGACGGTCCCAGTGCAAGAACAACCTGAAGCAACTCGGTCTGTCCTTGCACGGCTATCACGAGACAAACAACGTGCTCCCGATGGGCTACCAGGGAACACCCTATATGAGTACCGGGAGCCTGTGGGGTTGGGGGACAATGCTGCTGCCTTTCATCGATCAGGCACCACTGTTTAACTCGCTGGCCCAGGCCCCTGGGGGCACCAGCCCGGTGGGAGGAGCGGCGGCCGGATTCAGCGCGATCATGACGACCTTGCCAGCGAATGTTGCGCTGCAGACAAATCTGCCGGTCTATCGCTGTCCGTCCGACACGGGCGCCAACTTAGTGACCATTCCCAGTGGCGGTCTCAACGGCACGGCCCCCGGTGCGTCGTCTATTTTTGGACGTTCGAACTACCCTGCCGTCAGCGGCGGCTCAGTCCCCAATATTTCAGTCGGGGGTCTGGTGACCGTCGATGGCGCGTTTACCGAGAGCAGCAGCCGCCGGTTTCGCGACTTTACGGATGGCTTGAGTAACACGTTCCTCGTCGGAGAACGTCGCTCACCGGGTACGATCAGCGGGCAGTACACCGGTGGTGACACGATGTGGCCTGGAGCGAACGACGATATTGCCGGGAGTTGGCCGACTTCCTGGCAAAGTTATGCCTTAGCCCAAGGTTTTTGCGATCCGAGCAGCCCCCTCAACGCCAAAACCCCCACGGCCCCATCCTCATCGAATTCGGTACCGTATTGCTCATTCAGCAGCATGCATGTTGGTGGAGCCCATTTTCTATTGGCAGATGGGAGCGTGCGATTCATCAGCGACAGCATTGCCACCGGTCCTTCGAGAACCGCCGGCAGCACCTATCAGAATCTGGCCTCAGTGAATGACGGACAGGTCATCGGGGAATTTTAAGAGTTTCTTTGATATTCATGAGGTGCTTAAAGCCTGATTGAGATTGAATCAAACGAATGCTCCTCGCTCAGTACAATTTCATTTCTTTCCCGTGGTGGTTTGTTCTTGGTTTTTTTGCCTTTTGGATCGCTTTGTATGGTCTGGCGATTTGGGGTTACATCAACCTGATTCGGCAGCGGCGACCGCTCGCCAAGATTGGACTCCTGATCGCTATCGCCCCGCATCTCCTTTTATTCATTCAGTTCGCGATCGATGCAGACCTGAATCCGTCGGGTCCACCGTTTAGGAATCTCATCGCTGGCATCATCGCGCAATCCTTCTGGTCGGTTCCGATGATCATCTGTTCGGCGCTTCGCTTGCGGAAACCGGCATAGCAACAGTCAGATGCCTGTCCTTTGCCTGGCTGGAAGTCGGGCTGCAGCCCCCGTGGCGGACGCTGCCAGCGTCCGTGAAGCTTCGCTGGCTTCCGACACCACCGACGCTTGCAGCCTCGGCCGGAGCATTCGATTCAGACAGTTGGACCTATCCCGCGTGCAGCGAAATATGCCTGTCCGTTAGTTAGTCGGCCTTTATTTGTCCCTCAGTGAAAAAGATCGGCATTATGGACCAACCACTACTGCTTGCCGGTTTTGATGGGATGGGCTGGGGAATGATTGCTCTGTTGCCAATCAGCTTGATGCTGTTTTATCTCTTTGCAAAATATGACAACTTCGAACTGACGATGCTTCACTCTCCCCGGAGGGGCGGAAAGGCATATTGGACTGCGGTCACTATTTTCGCGATTCTGTGGATATGGGCGTATTTGAACCGCACTGATCCTTGGAGTTGGCCTTGGGGTTGGTGAGCATGCGGCGAGGCGGAACCGCCGACATTCCGTCTGCAACACGGAGCTTCCCCACTACCACATTTCGCGGGTTGATTGAAATCGCAGCCGCTCATTGGTATAGGTTTATTGGTGGAGAGTGAGCCGGGGTAGACACTTTGGGCTTCGAGGTTCTCGAAGCGGAATGATAATGTCGTCTTCACGGCTGCGAAAAATTGCGCTGCGGTGGGCACCCAGACTGGTCAGTCTGTCGGTGTTGATGGGCATTTTTTGCTCAATGGCACCGTTCGCCGTCGGCCAGCAGGCTGAGAAAGACTTGTCCGAGCCCTTTCCCTGCCAGCACCGCGCCTGCGGATGCCTCTCGGCGAAACAATGCTGGAAGCGTTGCTGCTGCTTCTCCAATGCCCAGAAAGTGGTTTGGGCTCGGGCAAATCACGTCGAACTCCCTGAGTACGTGGTCCAGTCGGCCGAGCGTGAACGTGCTCCGGCCAAGTGCGACTCAACCGGCTGCTGTCACGTCGTTGCTGTCGCCAAAAACTCTCCTGCGACGCCTCCCCCGAAGATCACGCCACCCGACGACACGGTCTATGTGGTCGCGTTTCTGGCGCATCAGTGCCAGGGACATCACTGGTATTGGAACTCTCTCCCCTGGACCATTCTGCCGGCAGCCGCTGCCTTGGACAGAGTCCCCCAGCAGACCGCAGCCAAACTCGACCTCTCTTCTGAGAAGCTGTTGGTCACAACCCAGCAGCCCCCCGTCCCACCGCCGCGCTGAAATGCCGGTCGGTATGGCCTCGTTCGACTCTGTTTCGATCCCGCTGTGATCGCGATTGCGCCTGCAATTGTGGTCCGGTCGGTGGTGGGAGGTGCGGCTCATGCTCGCACGCTCACATGGGTTTTGGGCTCGCTCTCCACAAAGGCTGGTTTTGGACCTGTTGTGAGCGTGCCACCATGCGCCGCAGCGATCTCCCCCAGAAATAGAGTCTTCTTCCTGACTGGTAATAGAAATTCGACCTGCCGCGCTACGAGATCGGCAGTCCACCTGAATTACTGCAACATGAGGTTTTCACACCATGATTTTCAATAAGAAGCGACTCCGTGCGCCGACGCGCGGATTCACCTTGATCGAACTGCTAGTCGTTATCGCCATCATCGCCGTGCTGATTGGTCTGTTACTTCCTGCCGTCCAGCAAGCCCGCGAGGCTGCCCGACGTGCGCAGTGCAAGAACAATCTGAAGCAGGTGGGACTCGCGGTCCACAACTATGAGTCAACCCACGGGAGCTTTCCGCCGGGTCGCGTCGGCTTTCCCATGGTGTTTTCGGCACACGCGGCGTTGCTCCCGTACTATGACGGAGGCAGCTTGTACAACCTGATCGATTTCGGCACAGCGCCCACTTTCGTCGAGCCCCCCGTCGCCCCCTACTCAAAGAATGTCACGGCGGGCCTCACCAAGATTGCGATGCTGTTGTGCCCGAGCGATCTCGGCACTGTGGATGGAAATTCCTACGGATGCACCAATTATGTGGTCTGCACAGGCAGCGGAACGACACCGGCCACGCGTTATATTCGCCTGGGTGACGGAGTCATGATGGACGTCAAGCTCCGGCCTTCCGTGAAGTTTCGTGACGTGACCGACGGACTGTCAAACACAGTCGCCGCGAGCGAACAAACACTTGGCAACGGCTATGCACTCGGCGGAAACGGCTCGGGATCGATTTCCGCTGGCACTCCCCCGGTCAATTCTGATCTCCAAGTGCTGAACTTGACGGCCGGACAGAATGACACCCTCACCGGCACGGACCCCAGCCCCAGCGCCTGCGTGGTGGGAGCCGCTGGTTCATGGGCTGGAATTCGTGGAGCCAAGTGGTTGAACGGGCATTTCGGAGACACGCTCTACAACCACGGATTGACCCCCAACTCCGATTATTTTGATTGCGGCAACAACAGTCATAACGCAGGATTGACCGCGGCGCGCAGCCGTCACATTGGCGGTGTCCACGTCCTGCTGTGCGACGGATCGACGCGATTTGTCAACGAGAATGTCTATTCCGTCCTGTGGCAGGGACTGGCATCCCGAGCGGGCGGAGAAGTGAACGGCGAGTACTAACTCGCGATAAAAAAACTATTCGGCCAGGCGTGTCGGGTGCCCTAAGGCTCACGGACAATGCGAAGTGATGGGAGGGCGAGGGACCCAGAGGGTGCCCTGCCGAGCCTAACACGAGCTTTAGCTCGGCGTCCGCCGGAGGCATCGAGCGGAGGCCTCCGGCGGACGCCGACCTGCGGTCGCCTTAGGCTCGGCGGGGCACCCTCTGGGTCCCTCGCCCTCCCCCCGACTTGAATCACGAATTCCTTACTCAATTCATCCAGAAATTCACCAATATGCGACGACTTCTGATCACCTCCTGCTTACTACTCCTGGCGACCTCAGCCGCTGTGGCTCACGACACGTGGGTGCAGACAAATACCAACCTGATTCGCGTCCGCGACGCAGTCCACATCGACCTGATGCTGGGAAATCATGGCAATGACCACCGCGATTTTAAGCTGGCGAGCAAGATCGATCCGGCAGGTGGCGAGCTGAAAGTCCATAGCCCCAGCTCCAAGATCTACGACGTGAAGGATCAATTGACCGATCTGGGATACGCACCGAAAGAAGGCTTCTGGACGACCAAGTTCGCGACGTCAGAAGCCGGGATCTATGTCATCGAACACACGATGGATCGCGTCGTCAATCACGGCAAACCGGTGCGTTCCGTGAGGAGTGCCAAATCCTTTTTCCTGGCCAGCGCATCTCTCGATAAAGTCCCCGCCGATCTGCCGGGTTTCGAGAAGCCGCTCGGCCACGCGCTGGAACTCGTGCCGGTCACGAATCCCGTCGCTCCCATGGGACCCGGCAAGGCGATCCAGGTGCGAGTGCTGCTGAAAGGCAAGCCGCTGGCCAATGGACGAGTCAGCTTTATTCCCCGGGGCCAGACTCTCGCCAAAGATTTCGACGAACAGTTCGAACGCCGCACCGACGAACAAGGTCTGGCCAGCTTTGCCCCCACGACGGGCAATTACTATCTGATTGTTGTGCATCATCAATCCCCGGACGAGAAGACCAAGGACTATGAGCTGACCCAGTACTCCGCCACCATGACGGTCTTCGTCCCAGACGTCTGCCCGTGTTGTGGTGAATGACGCGAACTACATGAAGGAGTCCCTCGCCCTCCCATCAACGGTTACGATACTGACAGTTGCACGAGTATCGAAAATCACGACAATTAAACGTTCGTTGCGACGACGCAGTGGTTCCGTATCTAAGGCCAGACACCTTCCCGGACACCGCTGATCGGTCGCGGTTATCAAAGGGAGAATAGGTCAATGGCCTCCAGACGAATTCTCATGCTGGTCGGCGACTATGTCGAAGACTACGAAGTCATGGTCCCCTTCCAGGCCTTGCAGATGGTGGGTTGCACGGTGCACGCCGTGTGCCCTAACAAGAAGGCCGGCGAGCAAATCCGGACTGCCATCCACGACTTCGAAGGGGATCAGACCTATTCCGAAAAGCCCGGCCACAATTTCACCTTGAATGCCACACTGGCCGAGATCGACCTCGCCAGCTACGACGGCTTGATCGTCCCCGGAGGCCGCGCCCCAGAATACTTGCGGCTGCATGCTCCGGTCCTGGAAGCAGTCCGCAGTTTTGCCAACGCGAAGAAACCGATCGCCGCGATCTGCCACGGCCAGCAACTCCTGGCGACGGCCGGCGTCCTCAAGGGACGCACCTGCACCGCGTATCCCGCGTGCGGCCCGGATTTGATCGCGAGTGGCGCGAACTACGTTGAGATCCCCGTCGACAGCGTGCAGGTCGACGGCAATCTGATCACCGCACCCGCCTGGCCGGCTCATCCGGCCTGGTTGGCAGCGTTCCTCAAAGTGTTGGGACTGCGGATTGAAGGGTGATCCCGCAAACCCGTAGCCCGACTCTCCGAGTCGGGTTCTTCCCATCGAAATAAGAGTTACTACGCTACGAGTTACTAGACAGTGAGTACCCGACTCAGAGAGTCGGGCTACGACAGAGTCAGGCTACAGAGGAACGCCCCGCATGAACGATCGCGTCTGGTTAGTATTGGGAGCCGTCTTAGCGGGACTTTCCGTGGGCGCGGGCGCATTCGCGGCACACGGCCTCGACGGCTATTTCAAACAGAAATACGCCCAAGCCGAACCCCGAGAGGTCGCTGGCGTCAAGATCCCGGCAGCCCAGAAGTACCTGCAGGATTTCAAAACCGGGGCCGAGTACCAGATGTACCACGCCCTCGCGTTGCTGCTGGTCGGCCTGCTCGCCCAGTCGAATCGCTCGGCCGCCTGGCCGGTCGCCGGCTGGTGCTTTTTACTGGGGATCCTCATCTTCTCCGGCTGCTTGTACCTGCTAACATTGACCGGCCAACGGTGGTTGGGAGCGATCGTCCCGATTGGCGGCGTCCTCTTCCTTGTCGGCTGGGCCGCGGTTGCATTTGGAGCTTGCTACGGAACTCGCAGTTTGACGCCAGCACCATAAATCGCTGAAAATATGACGAAATCTCGCTCCCCTGGCCCTGGCC
>JAKFVC010000141.1 GCA_021732415.1 Planctomycetaceae bacterium | reverse complement strand
AAGTCGCGTCGTAGCAATCCAGATCCGACCCCCGTGGCAGTCGCTGCCAGCGTCAGTGGCCACCGACGCTGGCAGCGTCGGCCACGGGGGCACTGGGGCATTCGGACGTTCGAAGGGGTCAAAGAAGTCGAAGAGTTCAAAGAAGTCACGCCGCAACAATCCAGATCCGACCCCCGTGGCAGACGCTGCCAGTGTCTGTGGCCACCGACGCTGGCAGCGTCGGCCACGGGGGCACTGGGGCACTGGGGCATTCGGACGTTCGAAGGGATCAAAGAAGTCGAAGAGTTCAAAGAAGTCACGCCGTAACAATCCAGATCCGACCCCCGTGGCAGACGCTGCCAGCGTCTGTGGCCACCGACGCTAGCAGCGTCGGCCACGGGGGCATTGGGGACTTCGGGCGTTAGAAGTGGTCACAGAAGTCAATTCAAAGGGATCGAAGCTGCCTGTTCTTTCCTTTTCTATCTGCGTCATCTGCGAAATCTGTCGATCACTTCGGACTCGTCCACAGATTTCGCAGATGACGCAGATTCGAAGACAGGAAGGCCCCCCCTGATCGCTCCGCACCCCAAATAACCGAGACTTCGACCGTATGAAACTGCTACAATGCGACGATCCATCACACTCTCCCCGGAGCGGTCGTTGTGAAGCATTTCTGTTGCGGATTGTGGGCCTTGGCGGTGTTGTTCGCGGCACATCCGGTATGGGCCGAGCCAGGTTCGCGGTTTGTCGATGACGTTCAGCCGCTGCTGGAAGCGAAATGCATTGCCTGTCATGGACCGGAGAAGCAAGAGGGCGGCCTGCGGCTCGATTCATTCGCGGCGGCGAAGTTGGGAGGCGACCGGGGACCGGCAATCGTGCCGGGTGATCTCGAGAAAAGCTTGCTCGTCAAGGCGATCACTTTTCTGGATGCCGACCTGCAGATGCCGCCGAAGCAGAAGCTGTCCGACAAAGAGATCGACACGCTGTCCGCGTGGGTCAAAGCCAATGCCGAGTGGCCCGAGCCAGTTGCCGTGCTCTTTGAAGATCAACCACAATTCCTGGCGGCATTGAACAGCGGGAATGGGAAGGGCAGGCTGGTCACCGAAGGAGCGTTTTCAGGCAAGGTCGCTCTGGGAATCACCCCATTACAACGAGACGGAATGAAAATCCCCGGCTGGCAATTCGCCATTCGCGAAAAACCGCTGCCGGGTGAGTATCGTTACCTGCGTCTCGCCTGGAAGAAACGGGGATCGGGTAGTGTGATGCTGGAGTTGGCGGCGAACGGCGCTTGGCCTCTTCCCAAAGTTGCGAAGGGACGATACGTCTCCGGCCCCAACACGACTGAATGGGCAGCAATTTCCGTCCGTGATACCGCACCGACCGAATGGACTAGTGAGACGTTTGACCTCTGGAAGGACATGGGAGATTTTTCATTGACGGGGATGGCCCCCACGTGTGATCGTGGTGAAGAGGCTTTCTTCGATGCGATCATCCTGGGTCCCGATATCGCGTCGCTGGATGCCTATCGTCCCGGCTTGGGAACACTGGACGTGACCAATGGCAAGCCGGCCGGAGATGCATTCACGGACAAACGCAATCCCATTCGAAAACTGTTTCGCGGCGAGCGGCTCGATCTGTGGTCGCTGAAGAAGCCTGTGGCAACGACGCCTCCCGCACAGCCTGGACCATCGCATCCGGTCGATGCCTTCCTAATGCACAAGATGTCGGAGATTGGACTCTCCGCATCACCGGAAAGCGATCGTCTCGCTTTGATTCGCCGTTTGACGCTCGATCTGACAGGTTTGCCGCCGTCCGCCGCTGATGTCGCGGCGTATGTCGAAGACAAGTCTCCCGAGGCCTATGACAAACTCGTCGCGCGGTTGCTCGATTCACCGCGCTATGGAGAGCGACAAGCAAGGCTCTGGCTCGACGTGGTCCGCTATGCCGATACCAATGGCTACGAACGTGACGAGTTCCGCCCGCTGGCCTGGCAGTATCGCGACTATGTGATTCGAGCGTTCAATCAAGATAAGCCATTCAATCAATTTATCCGCGAGCAAATCGCAGGTGACGAGTTGGTTGCCGGTTCGCCGCAGACTCCAGCCGAAGCCGACATGCTGATCGCCACCGGCTTCCTGCGACTGGGGCAGTGGGACAGTACGGCCGCCATCTTTCAAGAAGAGAAGCGGCTCCGGGCCGAGATGATGGCCGATCTGACCAACACCACGGCGTCGGCGTTCCTCGGACTGACGATGTCGTGCTGCCAGTGTCACGACCACAAGTACGATCCACTCTCTCAAGCCGACCACTTTCGTCTGCGAGCCTTCTTCGCGGGTGTGACTCCGAGGGATGATCTCTCGATTTCGCTGGCCGACGAACAAGCCGCGATCGACAAGCACAACGCGGAACTGGACCTGAAAATTGCTTCTCTCAAGGCCGAGCAGGCCAAGCTCGATAAGGCCAAGAAGGAACAGCACGAGGAGCTCAAAACGAAAATTGCGGCGATGGAATCGCAGAAGCGTCAACCGCGTCGGGCCATGGGTGCGACTGATGCTGGAGGGAATGCGCCAGCCACTCACGTTTTCTACCAGGGTGATTTCTCCGCCCCGCGCGAGGAAGTTCCCCCCGGCTTCGTGTCAGTCTTCACGCCAGGACCGGCCGAGATTCAGCCGCCGCGAGACACGACGACCGGCCGCCGCCTGGCACTGGCCAACTGGATTGCTTCAGCAGAGAACCCCTGGACTGCACGGGTCATCGTCAATCGCATCTGGCAGCAACACTTCGGCACGGGGCTGGTCGCGACACCCAACGATTTCGGATACAGCGGAGCGAGACCCTCGCATCCGGAACTGCTCGATTGGCTGGCAGTCGAGTTCATGCGGAGTGGTTGGTCGATCAAGGAACTGCATCGATTGATCGTGAAATCGGCCGCGTACCGTCAATCATCCCGAGAAACCGCCGAACGCCGGCGCCTGGATCCGGAGAACCGGTTGCTCTGGCGACAGAACGTCCGCCGGCTCGACGCCGAGACGCTGCGCGACAGTCTGCTGGCCGTCACCGGATTGCTGAAACCGTATGACGCGGGCAAGCCGCTCTGGCCGCCGGTGCCGGAGGAATTGCGACATGCCCAGCCTGCGATCCTCGAGGCAGAGAAGGGGGGGGACGGCGGACGGATGCAAGGGTGGTACGCCGATCCCGTAGAGCAGACGGACGCTCGTAGTGTTTTTTTGATTCGTAAACGCTGTCTGCCGATTCCGTTCCTGCAAGCATTCGACTTACCCGACACGACGGTCTCGTGCGCCCGCCGAGACTCCACCGTCGTTGCACCTCAAGCACTGATGTTACTCAACAGCCCGGAAGGCATCCGTTATGCACAGGCCCTGGCGACAAGATTGAGTGGTGCGGACGATAAACTGACTTTCGATGATGCGACCAAAACCAAGTCACTTGTGGACAGCGTATTTCGTAGCGTCCTCAACCGGGAGCCCACATCTGACGAACTCCAGTTGGCGATCGAATTACTGAAACGCCACATGCTGGAACACAAAGCCGCTGGCGACCGAGCGGGCTTGTCAGCATTGACCGACCTTTGCCGAGCGATCCTGAACTTGAATGAGTTTGCCTATATTGATTGAGGATAAGACCCCGTGGCAGACGCTGCCAGCGTCTGAGACTCGGACGCTGGCAGCGTCCGCCACGGGGGATTGTCCGAAATGGCCACCGAGAATCCCCAATGATTCCTCAATCGCGTCGAGAGTTTTTAACCCAAACCGGCGGCGGCTTCGCGAGCGTCGCCTTGAGCGCGTTGCTGGCGGAAGAACTGCGGGCCGCCGCGCCCAAGACTGCGGTCATCGATCCTCTACAACCGCTGAAGGAACGGCTGCCGCACATCGCTCCCAAGGCCAAGCAGGTTATCTTCCTGTTCCAATATGGGGGACCGTCGACGTTCGACTTGCTGGACTATAAGCCAGAGTTGCTCAAGCTTAACGGGAAGCCGGTTCCGGAATCGTTCAAGAAGCAGACCGATAAAGTCGGCGGAGTCTTCAACGCCTGCAAGGATGAGCTGATGGCCGGGCCCTGGAAGTGGGCTCAGCATGGTCAAAACGGGCAATGGGTTTCAGAGCTCCTGCCGCATACCGCCAAGCATATCGACCAATTGTGCCAGGTGCGGTCGATGTACAGCGAGAGCTCGAACCACGCACCGGCGACCTATTTGATGAATACCGGAGCAATTCTCGGGGGCAAACCGAGTCTCGGGTCGTGGGTCACGTATGGGCTTGGATCGGCGAATCAAAATCTGCCCGGGTATGTCTTGCTCTATAAGGTCGGAGGACTAGGTGGCTCGGCCAACTGGAGCAATGCGTTTCTGCCTGCGGCTTTTCAAGGCACGCAGTTCCGGCATGAAGGCTCGCCGGTTCTCAACCTGCAGCCGCCGACTGAGTTGGCCGGAGTGCAGCGATCGACATTGGACTTCGCGCAAGCCCTCAATCGCAAACACGCCGCCGAACGACCAGGAGTGCTCGATCTGGATGGCCGCATTGCCTCATACGAACTGGCTTATCGCATGCAGTCTGAGGCACTCGACATTGGCGAGTTATCAATGGAGACCAAAGAGACGCAGGACGCCTACGCCTTACATGATGCCGACAAGTCGAAGGCGGTCTTCGGGCGGATGTGCCTGCTGTCCCGACGACTGGTGGAAAAAGGGGTGCGGTTCGTGCAGCTCTATAACTCGGTCGATAAGCTGGGTTGGGATGGACACGATAGCAATACCGAGTATCACAATCGGAACGCTGCTCAGACCGACCAGCCGGTCGCGGCGTTGTTGGGCGACTTGAAACAACGTGGCCTGCTGGACACGACCCTCGTGATCTGGGCGGGTGAATTCGGTCGTACCCCGATGATGCAGGGCAACAAGGGCCGTAATCACAACCCGTATGGCTTCACTATCTGGCTGGCAGGCGGCGGCGCGAAGGCGGGCAGCGTGATCGGTGCGACTGACGAGATCGGCCTGCGAGCTGTCGACCAAATCCAACCGGTCAAGAACCTGCACGCGACAATTCTCACGGCACTTGGTTTAAATCCCGACGATCTGTTTTTTGAAAACAACGGCCGCCAGGAACGTCTCACTGGAGTGGCTCAAAGCTGGAAGACGATTCCTGGAGTTCTGAGTTAATCCTGATCGCGACCCGAGTCGATCGGAAGTGAGGCTCCTGCCGAACCGTAGGTCATCTTTAAACTCCCATTTTCATGACGACATTTTAGCAATGAATGAGCACAGATGTTACTAAACCGGTGAGTTACACCATATCGTGCTTGAGCATCGGATCCGTGTTTTTCCGTGGCTCACTTCTTCCTCAACTTGATTAAGTTTAGCCTTGTCAGGATCTATTCGTGCTCTGTTGGAAGTTCTCAACAACGACCGACCCCGTGCACGCTGAGACGTTGTTGGCAATCAACAACATCTCAGCACCACGGGGTCACTATTCCCAGTCTGGCGAGGACGTTTGTTAGACAATCGGGTTCCTGAGCAGCACGCTGACGTCGTCGGTGCCAGCATTGGCCACCATTAAGTCAATCGCGCCATCGTTGTTAAAGTCACCGTAAGCGATAGCCACCGGTTGGCGACCCTTCACGCCGCCGACTTTGAAGTCGACTCGCGTGTCGAACGTCCCATTACCCAGGCCGAGCATGTAGCTCAGCGTGTTGGTGACACGGTTGGCGATGATCAAGTCGGCGTTACCGTCACCGTTGAGGTCTGTCGAATTGATGGAGATTTCCAGTTCCGTATTCGGATACTTGATCCCGATCGTCTCGCTGAACGTCCCCACCGGCAAGCCTGTTCCCATCAAGACACTGATCTCTCGGACCGTTTGACAGGTCACCGCCAGATCGAGAATTCCGTCACCGTTGAAGTCGGCGGCGATAATTGATGTCGGTTGAGATCCTACCCTGTACGAGACAGGGGCCGCCAAACTGCCGGCACCATCGCCTGCCATGAACACAATTTCGCGGCTGAGCAGGTTAGTCGCCGCAACGTCGAGGTTACCATCGCCGTTGAAGTCACCCAACACCAGATCACGCGGTTTCCGGCCTTGCGTCACAATCGTGTTGGCCGTACCGAACGAACCCGTGCCACTGCCCAGCAGAATGGCAATGCTGCCGTTCTTCTTCCCGACACTCGCATTCGTCGTCACGATATCGAGGTTGCCGTCACCGTTCATGTCGCCCATCTTGACCGACATCGGGAACTTGCCAAGTTTCCCGACGCCCGTGGAGAAGGTCGTCGTCGTGAAGACACCGGCTCCGTTGTTGAGCAGAACGCCAACGGTATTGGCGATGCGATTCGTCACCGCGATGTCCAGATCACCATCGTTGTCCACATCGCCCAACGCAACGGTGATCGACCGCTTGCTATCCTTCTTGGTGGTGCCCGAGGAATAGACGTGCTCTGGCAAGAAGCCGCCAAAACCATTTCCGAATCGGACGCTGACACTGCTGCTGTTACGATTCGCAACAATCATGTCCAAGATGCCGTCGCCATTCACGTCGGCCGCTACCACTCCACGCGGACCGTTACCCACGGGGTAATCGGTCGCTGCGCCAAAGTCGATCGGGATGCCGCCGTTCGGGCCACCGCCGCCATTCGGATTCTGAATCGCGAGGGTTTCGATATCCACATAGGTGATCGTTCCCAAGACACCAGCCCCATTCACCGTACCGTCATAGCTGCCCGGTTTGCCATTGGGAACCTTAGTGGACGATGGATTAGAACCGAGCATGTCGACATACAACCGGTCCCCCGGCGGAATCGATGTCTCGGAACCACCATCCACGAAGCGATTGAACGGTGCAATATCGATCTTGATCGTGTCGTTGAAGTCGGTCGCGACCAGATTTTCCATGATATCGGCGAAGACGAGAGTCCGGTTCGCCACATTCACCACTTGGTCTTCATCGACCTTGTCCATGTCGATATTGATCGCAGCCGTCGCGGCCGAGAAGTCGACCGTGTCTGACCCCGAGTCACCGAACAAGGTCGTCTTGCCAGAGAAGGCACCGATGTTGAAGGTGTTGTCACCAGCCCCACCGCTGAGGTTTGCGCGTTCGATACTGCTCAGAGTATCAGTCCCTTCCGCCCCAATCGTCAAAGCGGTATCGGTCAGTGTGAAGTTGGCGTCACGCGTTTCGAGCACGGTATCGGTTCCGGCACCACCATTGATGGAATCGGCGCCACCGTTACCCGTTAAGGTGTCGTTGCCCGCATCACCATTCAAGGTATCGGCACCGACTCCACCAACCAGCGTATCGTCACCGTTGCCGCCATTCAGCGTGGCGTCTGCCGAGAGATAGTCATTGCCGTCGTTTCCGTTGAAGACGATGGCAATCGTCGTCTCGACTCCGGCGTTGCCTTTGATCGAGTCATCGCCATTGTTGCCGTTAACAGTCAACGTATCTGTCGTCCTGGCGTTCGAGAGATTGAGATCGTAACCCAGACCTTGGAAATCAATGAGCCCGAGTGCACCCGACGACACCGCGATGTCATCGGCTGTATTGCGACCATTGATAGTCACCCCGTTCCCATCGTCCGCTCCCAGATCAACATTCACAGCCTTGATCTCGGTGGTTGTGAGGTCTCCGACAGTCACCGTATCGGCACCCGCCAGGGCACTTAGAATGACCTGCTCGACACCGCTCGTATCAACCGTGGCAGCTCCCAGATTGAGATTGAAGTGCGAAGGATCAGTTGAGTTAGCGCTCAACAGGAAGGCATTCGCGGCGGCACTGCCCAGGAATCGCAACACATCCCCTTCATCGTCGCCACCCTGATCGGCATCGCTGCCATCACCCGGCTCCCAGATGAAGGTATCCGCCCCGTCGCCGCCAAACAGGAAGTCGCTTCCGGCGTCGTCCGCCACTCCGTTCCCTGTGAGTGACAGATCGCCAAACTGGTCGTTACCAGCTTCACCATATTCCTGATCGATGCCACCGCCACCAATCAGGATATCGTTACCAGCACCACCGAAGATGATGTCGGCTGCAGGAGATCCAATGAGGATATCATCACCGTCTCCACCCAGGATCGTCGCATCCACGGCTGCCGACAGGTTGACATTATCATTCCCCGCACCGGCATCAATCGTCTTCCCGATCGACAGGCCGGTCAGCGTGATATTGTCGTTCCCGCCAAACGTCGAGATGTTCAAATAGTCGAGGCCCGTACCAAGTGTGACAGTGCCTCCCTTAATCGTCACGCTGGTGGCGGTCGAAGTCACTATGTCGGCTGAGTCGCTGCCCAGGATGCCAAGCGTATCGAACCCGCCACCACCACCGTTGACCGTAAAGGCGCCACTGACACCGGTGTAGGTGAATTGAGGTGAGCCACCCAGTCCCAGGCGTACAAAGCTACCCACGCCAGCCCCGGTGGGCGTGACATTAATCGTGTCGTCATCCGCAGTGCCGGTCACCGTCAACGTCGAGCCACCACCGCTGGATGTCAGATTGACTCGTTCCACGCCACTGAGTCCCACTGTGGGCCCCGCCGGCCCCGTCTGCGAGATCGTCGCAGCGCCCAGGTCGACGGTGGTGGCGGCACTCGCCGTTGCCGTGTAGTTCAATACATCCGAAGCTGAAGGATCACCACCTTCGATCAGAATGTTCGTCAGAGTCGACCCGCCGTTCACATTGAAGACGTCATCGCCATCTTCGCCGCGGAGAGTGACGTTCTCGTAGTTGGTCCGCGTCAGAGTGAGCGACCCGGCATGAGTCACATTGCCGTTCGCCAGCACGCCGAACACATCGGAGTTGGCAGAGCCATCCACGACCAGTGTGTCCGTGCCACCGGCTCCATCGATCGCCAGAGTGGCTCCTGCTCCCAGGTCCTCGTAGGTCAACCCGAGCAGATTATTCACGGCGATTGAACCCGCATCAACAGCACTTCCGGATGACTGCAGGAACGTATCCGCTCCGGCCGTGCCGATGACCGTGACGTTGTCATTGCCGCCTTCACCATCCAGAATCAGCAACTCGATACTGCCTTGAGACGACGGCAGGTTATCGACCGGGCAAATGAACTGCGCAATGGTGATCGAGGATGCCAGCGTGGCATCGTTGATGACACCCGTGCCAGGAATCGCACCTGGGGTGTAGGTAATCGTCTGCTGGCCCGGAGTTTCATATTCCAGAACGTCACCCTGGTCACCGGTCTCCGCCGCAGGAGTCCCGCCAGCTACCGTCAGTTGTACGTTCCACACCGCATTATTGGGGGCGGGAGCACGCACCACGATGTCGTCGTCACCCGCCAAGGCGTCGATCAACAAGGTGGCCTGATTCAGGAACAGGACCGGCAGGCCGCCATTGATGGAGACCGTAAAGTCCTGCACGCCATCGGCGCCGGCATGGGTCGTCGCATCGCGGGCGATGACGGTAATGTCGTCGTCGCCATTGGTGCCCACGATCTTCGCTGGGCCCGGCCCGGCGAGCGTGACCCCTTCGATGTGGTCCCAGCTTACGCGTTGCATCAGCAACCCGCGCAGACCCCCTTCATCGGTTTCCGGCCCCGCTTCCAGGACAAACGCCGCTGGCGGGAAGAGATTCAATTGATCGCCAGGGGTCGAACCGATCGGATCGCCACCATCCACGAAGATCGTCGTGTTCAGCGCGGGAGTCACGTTGAACGTATCGCTGCCGGACAGTCCGGCCAGGTGCAGATCTTCGGCGTTCGTGTAGTTCACGGTTTCGAAGGCACCCACAGTGACCAGTGTGCCGTCGGCGGTGACGGTCTCACCCGACTGCGTGGCGTTCACCACAAGTCGGTCGGCACCACCCGCCAGATCGACACTTAACGTACCGATCGCCGAGCCGTTGATCACGGGCGTCGATCCTACGTTCGGATCACTGGAGAGTAGCGTTGCCGTCGCGGCATTCGCCCCGGTCGGTGTGACCGACAACACGTCAGCACCTGCCGTCCCATTGATGGTCAGATTCTGGCCGTTCGTATCGACGTTGAGGATCTCCACGCCAATCAGATCCACGCTGCCACCGTAACCGGTGACCGACGTGATTCCTGCCAGATTGACGGCCACGGCCCCTGTCGGGTTCGACAGATTGACGACATCGCTGGCCGACGGGTTACCCGCATCCACATCCACCTCGTAGGGCAGCGCCCCTGAGATGTTGAAGGTGTCGTCACCGTTCAGGCCCCTCAGTTCCAGGACTGAGATCCCGTCCGTGTTCAACAGATCCGTCTCAAACGCACTGGAGAGTCTCGTAACCTGGATCGTATCCGCAGCCCCGTCGACATCGAAGATCTCGCTATCATTCGTGCCATTCAACTCCAGAACATCCTCACGTCCCCCGGCGCTGGCGAAGCTCACGCTGCCGCCGGCCCCGATGTGGCTGAACGTCAGCGGCACCAGTCCCGTGCCACCCCCCGCACCGCGGGTGGCGATCGTTCCCGCGTCAGGTGCTGCACCCGGCGTGTAAGTCACTTGATGAACGCCAGCGGGCGTCGTATGCGTCAGATCGTCTGTGCCCCCCTGACCGTCGATCACCACCGATTCAATCGTCGTAAAGTTAACCACCGGAGCCGCATTCACTGTGACGCTGCCCGCACCGATGGTGTCGCTGGGGTTGTAGCCAAGCGTGTCATTTCCAGCCGTACCATTCACGATCAACTTGTCGCTCGCCGTGGGGTCTCCACCATCCACGTTGAACGTCGTGACCCCAGCCAGCGTCGTCGGCGACGTGTTGATCGTGTCGTCGCCGCTGGCACCATTGAGCGTCAGCGTCGGATAGGCGGCGAATGTGACGACCGTGCCCGCGTTCACCGTAACCGTGTTGCCATTCTGGTTGATGGCATCGTCGCCATTGCTCCCGTTGATCGTCAGCGAGCCGGCAGCGTCGCCGGTCAGTCCCAGGTCTTCGATACCCGTGAAGCTGACATTGCCGCTGGTCGCAGTCACGACCCCGCTGGTCGGATCAGCTCCCAGGTCGACGGTCGCATCCGTACCCGTATCGATATTCAGGGTATCGCTGGCCGAGGGATCATCACCGTTGACGATCACGGTGCCGGGGCCACCTGTGCCGGTCACATTGATCACGTCATCGCCGTGGCCCGCTGCGACCACCAGCGTTTGTGTGAACGCACTGGTAATGCTGATCGTCTTCAGGGCCACCGCCGCCGGATTCTGCGTCGTCACCTGCACCGTTGTCGTAGCAGCACGCGTGACGTCAATGACATCGTCATCACCGGAGCCGTGGACTGCGATGACATCCACCCCAGTCCCTGGATTCAGCGTCAGGGCAGCCGTGTTGGTGGTGTTGATGACCGTATTCGAACCGGCCACTTCCAGCCGCGCCGTGTTCGCGCCGGTCGGAGTGACATCGATCGTATCCTGCCCGGCCACGCCGTTTACGGTGATGGCGTTGCCGCCGCCCGTGATGTTCAACGTTTCCACACCAGTATACGTGACGGCCGTGGAACCTGCCTGCGTCACTGACGAAGCGGTCAGGCTGACCGTGAGTGCGGCCGCCACGTTGTTGCCGTCCAGATTCAGGATGTCACTGGCCGACGGATCTCCACCCTGCACGAACAGACCGACCGCATAGGCATGATTGGCTGGAACGTTGAACGTATCGTCCCCATTGCCACCAAGCAAATCCAGCCGCGCAGCACCCGCTGTGTTGATCGTGACGCTCTTGAACGGCGTCCCGAGCGCACCCGGAGTCCCGATCCGCACGGCACCGGCAGCGGTCACCGTGAACTGGTCGTTGTTACCAGTCCCGTTGATGTTGACCGAATCGCCAGCACTCGTCAGGTTGAGGACGCCGTTGAAGCCGTCCACGTTGACGTAGCTGAAGCCGAGCAGGTTGCCCCCATTGGCCTGTCGCAGATTGATATCACCTTCATTCGCATCCACACCCGGCGTAAAGTAGGCGATGGTGTTCCCCGCTGGCGTGACCAGCGTCATCGTGTCGGCTCCACTCACGCCGTTGTAGATCAGGTGCTCGGTGCTGGCGACATTCACCACCGGTCCCAACCCTGTGACGGTGGCCGAGTCCGCAGTCAACGACGTGACCGTCACCGCATCCGCGGCTGCCGTACCATTCACAATCACTGTATCGCTGCCGGCTCCAGGTTCGTCGCCATTGACCGTGACTGCGATCGTCAGCGCACCGGGATCCAGGACGACATCATCGTCGCCCGACAGAGCATTGACTGTCAGGCTGGTGGCATCGGTAAATTGAATCGCCGGGCCGTTATTAATGCTGACGGTGAAGTCGTTGGCACCTGTCCCGATCACCGTGATGTCGTCGTCCCCATTGGTGCCGTTGATGACGACGGCACCCGCCGCACCAGCACCTGTCAGCGTCACACCGAGAGTTTCGATCTCGTCAAACGTCACGACCTCGGTGCCGGCTGCGACGCTACCGGAATCGGCATCAGGACCTGCGGAGAGGGTGACCGCCGCGGCAGACGTCACATTCAAGACATCTCCGGGTGATGTCGCGGCCGGATCACCGCCGAACACCGAGATCGGCGGAGCCCCAGCCGGATCGATATTGAACGTGTCGCTGCCCGCGAGACCCCTCACGATCACACTTTGAATATCGACATACTGGACGCTTAAGGCACCTGTAATGTCGACAGAATTGGCATCCACGGCGATGATATCCGCCGCCTGCGATCCCTCGACGATCAACACGTTCGTCGGCACGACGCCATCGTTGCCGTTGACGGTCAAGCCAGTCACATTGTTGAGACTGATGGCGGTGTTCACACCGGCATCGGAGATCTGAGCGCTGGCGTTGCCAGTCGGCGTGACCGTAAACTGATCCACCGCGGCCAGCCCCTGAACAACGACGTCTGCAGTATTGTTGCCATCGACATTGAGGTCTTCGATGCCCGAAAGGGTGATGGTGCTGCTGCCCGCCTGAGCGACAGTCGACGCATTCAGGTCCACTGTGATTTGTCCCGCCCCGCTACCGGTGTAATTCACGACATCACTGGCCGTCGGATCGCCGCCGTTGATCTGTGTGGCGAACGGGAAATTGGACGGGACGTTGAAGACATCATCACCAGCGCCACCATCGACGATCACTGTTGTCAGGTTGGCGAAACCGATGAAGTTCGTCTGCACGCCATTCACCTTGTGGCTGAGATTGCCACTCGTGGCAGTGGCGCGGGCGAGGATAAACAGGTCGTTGAATTCAGTTCCCGTCACATGGAGGGTGTCGGTACCACCCGCACCATTGAAATTAAAGGTCCCGATCAGCACATTGCTTTGTCCCGTCACATCAATCGTCGGCAAGTCGAAGGCTGCCACGTTGGCATTCATCAAGCCTTCGATGCGCATTTGACCAACCAGGGAGCCCGTCGTCACATGGAGAGTGTCATTGCCTGCCGTGCCATCCACGGTAAAGTGATCTGAAACAGCCGGGTCAAGCACAGCCTGAATGTGTTCGATACCTGTAAACGTTCTGGTGGGGATGCCGGTTTGGGTAATGGCACCGGCTCCCTCGCCAGTGGGGGCGAGTCGCATCTGGTCCTGCAGGCCCGGACGTCCATTAACGATCAGCGTGTCGCTGTCTGTCGGATCACCGCCGTTTACAAAGATGTCCGTCAAGCCAGTTGGAACCGCGGCGTTATTCAAGTTGATCGTGTCATCGCCGGCCAGAGCGTTCAATGTCAGGGTCGTCTTGTTCGAAAACTCAATCGTCTCGAAACTGTCCACGCTGACGAGTCCATTTGCGGCGACCGAGCCTTGCGAGTAGTTGATGCTGTTAGAGCTGTTGGTGGCATCGATCACCAGCGGTCCGCCGACCAGATCGATGACTGGTTCCAGGCCAGTGAAATGAACGGTTTGAGTCACGCCGCCAATGACGATGATACTCGTACCCGAGCCGACATCGGGGCCAACCGAATAGGTATCGGAGGTGGCCACTCCGCCAGTCAGCGTCAACACATCGCTACCGTCACCGCCGTTGAAAGTCACCCCATTGGCGAACGGTAGTGCGCCATTGGCGCTGTCAATCGTCAATTGATCATTTCCACCGAGTCCCTCCACCAGGATTTCCTCGATGCCCGCACTGGCGATTGGACCACTCAAGAAGTTCCTGTAAGTTGTTGTCACACCATTCACAGTGACGAGCAGGAAGCCGCCGACGTCCAAACCCAGCGAGATCACATCATCGCCTGGAGTACCGGTCACCACGATGGCATCGCCAAGCGAGCCGGGCAGACCGCCGCCAACGTTGTCGGTACCGCCGTTACCAGCAAATGTATCATCTCCCGCCCCGCCGTCGAAATTATCGTCCCCCAAGCCGCCACTGATCGAGTCATTTCCTTCGTTGCCGTTAATCCTGTTTCCGCCCAGTCCGGCCGGCGAATCGATAGACAGCACATCATTTCCGATACCGCCGTTCAGCGTCACCAGGGCATCGCCGACACTGCCGCCGACGACGGTCGAGTCCATCACGCTACGACTGGCGATGATCGTGTCGTCGCCATCCATACCATTCACGGTGATCCGGTCACCGGCCGCCGCGGAGATGACGCCCGCAGTCACCCGACCCCAGGCCAGATTGACCGTGTCCAACTGATCGCCATTCGGATTGTGCAGTTCGCGGCCCACACTGATCGTGTCGGCCCCGGCGGTCCCTTCCACGATCAGGTTGTCCACGCCCCCGCCATTAAAATCGATCCCCACGCGATCCACACCGAGACCACTGAGGTCATGGACCGTCATCGTCACTCCGGCGCCGGTCGAGTTGTAAAGCACCTGCGAGATGTCGGTAGCCAGCGTGACGACAGCATCGTTGTCGACCCGCAGCCGGCCAGCCGATTCACGGAGACTAATGGTGGTGGCGGCATTCGGATCAAACAACAGCCAGTTATCACCCGAGCCGCCCGAGACAGTCCCACCCCCGGCGCCGGTACTGAGGATATCATCACCGTCGCCACCAAACAGGGTAGAACTCTCTGGCCCGCCGGTAATCGAGTCGTTAAACGGAGTCCCGATCACGGTGTCCGTACCCGAGACCACCGTGTAGGTGACGCCGGCGCTATTCTCACTTAAGTCGACGATGTCATTGCCATCGCCACCAGCCTGCACAATGGTGTTCAGCCCGGTGCCAGCATAAATCACGTCATCGCCTGTGCCGCCGTTGATGGTGTCATCACCGCCCCCAGCATAAATCGTGTCGTTACCCGCGCCGCCGTCAATGAAATCGCCGACCGAACTGCCAGTAATAACGTCGTCATCGTCGCCACCATTCAGGAAAAAGTTTGGCAGCAAGAAGTCGTTCAGAGCCAGCGCGCCACTGAGGGTGATTATGTCTTGGCCAGTGCCGGCGTTAACAGTAACGTCTTCAATCTCTGAAATGTGCACCGCCTGGACCCCAGCGGTGGCACTATCCAAGTCAATTGGACTGGCAAATGTCTCGGCCGGCGCCCCAGCACGGTTGTGCTGCAAAAAACCCGATGCATCGAGATCCAGAATTAGCTCGTTCGATACAAAAGGGTTAGCATCGTCGGTGAAGGTGATACTGAATTGGCCGCCTCCAGATGGTGCGATCACTGCGCTGTACGACAGCAGGGTGCGATCTTCCAGCCTTTCAATGGGCAAGGCCGCGTTCTTGCGGCGACGCAGGCCCTTCCGCAGCCTCCGACTCGCACCATTTTGCTTCATCCACCAACTGATAGACTTGGGAAACCACATGATGCGACTCCTTGAGATAGATTGAACGATGCACAACCAGTCCGGAAACTGGGTGTTCAACGACATTGGTAAAGCATTGATTCTGCGAGAAAGTAAGGACCCAAAACACCAACAGGCGTACGTCGATCCAGTGGAATTCGTACATTCCACGGACCATGCTTCACCCCCACAGCGCGACGAATTTCGGCGCGAGGGTACGCAACAACATCTGAGCTAATGGTCGACGGCCCGAAAAGAAATGACCACTAACTCCGTCGGGAGTCACTGCGACTCAAAAACCGACAAACGTGAAATCACTAAGACAATTAACGTGGATCTGCTGCCGTGTGGAAACTTAAACTGAAAACGTTTAACCAACGACGCTGCCAGCGCCAGCATCAAAACCATCGTTCACGTGAACAAACCCTCGAAATTCACGACACATCGTCATGAAGCCAAGTGAACGACACAATGTCTTGAGTCGTGCGCCGAAACTACCCACCTCAGCCCAGGTGATCAGCGAGTACCGAATTGACACATCTGAAATGGCCCGCTTGTTGCCGGATCTGCTCGTTGCGCGATGGCAACTTCGGCAAATCCGACACCTTTGACACTAATATAGATATAAGCTGGGAGCTTTGTCAAAACTGTTACGAATATTTTTTGCAACACGTTCACAATTCTGTACGCGTGAGGTTTAGCCCTTAGATGGCGGCATTCCGTTCCTCCGTCTCCCCTCTGAGGGAGGCAATTCACTGTCGTCCTTTCGCTGGAGGTAAAAGTCCGCTTTCTAACTTTTTTATACAATTCTCCGGATGCTGCGGCGCAGTGCCACACACTTGGGATCTGGATTCAGATCAACACCTTCTGCTGACGCAGCTCTCTGGATTCCTACCCATCGTCCTATCGAGCCGTCCGTCACATGCGAAGGTAATTCACCGTCGGGCAACGTCCCAATCTTCGGAATTCGTTATGCTATGCGCGGTGGAGGCGATCACAACATTTGAGAGAGCGCAGATCCTCGCCGATCTGCAGCGACCAGCATCTGAGAGAAGGGTACGAACGTCATGACAGGTGAATTCCGAGCTCGCTTAAAGCGGGGCGAAAAGCTTTTGGGAACGATGGTCACACTGGCCAGCCCGGCCGCAGCCGAGATTCTGGCCAGCATTGGGTTCGACTGGTTATTCGTTGACGGTGAGCATGGCCCATTGGATTGCGGAGACATCCTGGGAATTCTGCAAGCAGCCGACCACCGAGTGGCCTGCGTGGTCCGAGTTCCTGCCGGAGATGAAGTTGCTATTAAGAAGGTCCTCGACCTGGGTGCGTCGGGTGTCATTGTGCCGCAGGTCAATACGGCCGAGCAGGCCGCTGACGTGGTCCGCTTCTCGCGCTATGCCCCATTGGGAGCACGTGGAGTAGGACTCGCGCGAGCTCATGGGTATGGCATGCGTTTCCAGGAATACATGGAATCCGCGAACCAGCAGGTCGCGGTCGTTGTCCAAGCAGAACATGCCATTGCTGCCGACAACATCGAATCGATCGTGCAAGTACCGGGAGTCGATGCTGTGCTGCTGGGGCCCTATGATCTGTCGGCCAGCCTGGGACATACGGGGAAGCTCGATCATCCCTCGGTGGTCGCGGCAATCGACCATATCACCAAAACATGCCAGGCGGCCAAGATGCCATTAGGCTATTTCGGCGTCAACGCCGCGGCCGTCAAACCATTTATCGACCGCGGCTATACGTTGATCGTGGCCGGTGTCGATACCCTGCTGCTGGGCGCCGGAGCCAAACGTTTGCTGGCCGACATGCAAGCTCCGACAGCGACCTGAGAAAGATTGATACGATGTCCGCCAACCTTGTCCGCACCAGTAAATTCCTGAGCCTCGTGCTGCGACATCAGCCCGAGGTCATCGGCCTCAATCTGGACGAACAAGGCTGGGCGGACGTCGAGGAGCTCATCCGCCTGGCCAACCAAGATGGCCACGCGCTGTCGCACGAACTGCTAGAACGCGTCGTCACAGAAAACGACAAGCAGCGATTCGCCTTCAGCACCGACCGCCGCCAGATCCGGGCCAGCCAGGGGCACTCGGTGGAGGTCGATCTCAATCTGCCACCAAGGCAACCACCAGCAATCCTCTATCACGGCACGGCGTCCCGGTGCCTCGATTCGATCCGAGCAACGGGACTCAACTCAGGCAGCCGCCAACACGTGCATCTGTCGCGGGAGGAAACCACCGCAACCAAAGTCGGCGAGAGGCACGGTCGACCAGTGATCTTAAGAGTGCGGACGGGGGAGATGTTTTCTGCCGGGCATCAGTTCTTTCTGTCGGCGAATGGAGTCTGGTTGACGGAAAGCGTACCAGTGGCGTTTATCGAGTTTCCGATTGTGGATGCCTGACGACAGCCGACAGTTGGCTCAGGCGCAGCGGCGCATCACGCAAACAGCTCGCGCACGACGTTACCTTCGACGTCCGTCAGCCGGAAATCTCGCCCCGCATAACGATAGGTCAGCCGCTCGTGATCCAAACCCATCAGGTGCAGGATCGTTGCATGCAGGTCGTGAATATGGACTTTGTTTTCGGTTGCAAAGTACCCGTAGTCATCGGTACTACCGTAACGCAAGCCGCCCTTGATGCCGCCACCCGCCAGCCACATGGTGAACCCTTCGGGGTTGTGGTCACGGCCGTTCGTCCCTTCCGCCGTGGGTGTGCGACCGAACTCGCCGCCGCACCACACTAAGGTGTCTTCCAGTAATCCACGCGTCTTCAGATCCTGCAGCAGCCCCGCGATGGGCAGATCGACCTCCCGCGCATTCTTCTCGTGCCCGTCTTTCAGGTCCGAGTGCTGGTCCCATTGAACCTTGTTGTCGTTATGTGTGACTTGAATAAACCGCACACCCGCCTCGGCAAAGCGACGGGCCATCAGGCACATGCGGCCAAAGTTGGCATTCACCGGATTGTCGAGCCCATACAGTTTTTGAGTCGCCTCGGACTCACTTGATAAATCTTCCACCCTGGGGATTTCCGACTGCATGCGGAAGGCCAGTTCGAACGAATTGATGCGGGCTTCCAGTGAGGCTTCCGGACCAGTCTGAGTTTGATGTTCGCGATTCAGTTGCTTCAGTCTGTCCAATTGCAATTGCTGAATCTCGCGTGAAAGTCGCGAATTGCTGATGTACTTAACCTTGGCCTGAGCCGATGGAACGCTGGCATTCCCCAACGGCGTCCCCTGATAAACGGCAGGTAGGAACGCGGAACTCCAATTGTTGATGCCGCCAAACGCCAGGGTCGGACAGATCGTGACAAACGCAGGGAGATTGCCGTTCTCCGTCCCCAAGCCGTAACTGACCCACGACCCGATGCTGGGCCGCACGAAGTTGTCGCTGCCTGTATGCAACTTCATCACGGCCCCGCCATGAGCTGGATTCGTCCCGTAAACGGAATTGATCATGCAGAGGTCGTCGACACTCTCGGCCAATTTCGGAAACAAATCACTGACCCACAGACCGCTTTGACCATACTGCTTGAAGGTCCAGGGGGATTTCAGCAAGTTGCCAGTGCTATTAAACTGCACGCGCGGCTTATCGAAAGGGAAGGGCTTCCCGTCGTCTCGAGCCAGCAGCGGCTTGTAATCGAACGTGTCGACCTGCGACGGCCCGCCACTCAAGAAGATGAAGATGATCCGCTTGGCTTTGGCCGCAAAATGCGGCATCCGCACAGCGAGCGGATCGGGAGCAGTCTCTGCCAAGAGCGATGACAGAGCCAGAGAGCCGAATCCAGCGGCGGCTGTCGTTAATGCCCGGCGGCGAGAGATGGGAGCATCGAACATCTAAACACCAACACTTTCGTCAACACCATAACCCGACACTCTGAGTCGAGAATATTTCGAATCGGCAGAAGCCTCGACTCAGAGAGTCTGGCTAGAACATGTGCTCACTAATCTAGCGAATATAAACAAACTCATTCGACGCAATGGCGACATGGCACATGACACTCCACGCCTGACGTCTCCGCTCGCCTGCATCTGGAACTTTGGCAGCGAGCGACTGTTCCACCCGAGCGACAAACGCCAGATTTCCGTCACGTTCCTGGGCCGTCGCATCACGACCAAAAACAACCTGCGATAACAACGACAATCGGTCGTTGTCATTCGCCGCGTCGGAAAGCAATCGCTTGGCCAACTCATCCGCCGATTGCATCACGAAATCACTGTTGAGCATCAGCAGCGCCTGCGGGGCAACCGTGGTCATCGCACGATCGCCACTGGGAACGGCGGGATCGGGAAAGTCGAGCAACTGAAACAGGTCGAACAGATTGTTACGAATCACGGGCAAATACAGCGAGCGACGCTGGCTGGTATAGTCGCTGAGATCAATGGAGGTATGGTCAAACAAGTAGCCGCGATTCTTGACCTTCAACAAGGAACCGCCCACTGCAGGATCCAGCTTGCCGCTGATCTGGAGCAACGCATCCCGCACTTCTTCCGCTTCTAATCGGCGCACATTCGCCCGTCCAAATAACCGGTTCTCGGGATCACCAACGATGAGTGCCGGATCAGCCAAGCTACTCAACTGATACGCCCGAGAATTGAGAATCACCCTGTGCAATGATTTGAATGACCAGCCGTCAGCCACAAAACGCCGCGCCAGCCAGTCCAGCAATTCCGGATGCGATGGAGCCTCCCCCAGCAGACCGAAGTTGTCGGTCGTCCGTACCAACCCGGTGCCGAAATGCCACCGCCAGACACGATTGACAATCACGCGTGACGTCAGCGGATGCTGCGGATCAATCAACCAGTCGGCCAGTTGCCGGCGACCACTTTCCGACGACGAAAACTGAGAAGCCTGCGGTCCCCGAACGACAGGCGGAGTATGCCGCGGAATCACGTCACCCAGTTTGAGCGGGTTGCCTCGAATGTGAATCGCCAGATCAACGATCGTATCTTCAGCGACCCCCATGGCCGCCGGCAGATCGGGTGGATTCTTTTCAACCACGGCCAGTGCTTCACGCAACTTCGCCAACTCGGCTTTAGTCTCTTCCGGATAAAGAGTCTCTAGTTTTTCTGGTGGCTTGGCGTCGGCGGCCAGTTTGTCACGGGCGGCTTTATCCGCCGTCGCGACAAAGTCATCGACAGCTTTTTTCTTAGCGGCAAGCTGAGCATCGTATTCGGCCTTCGTCGCAGTCGCTGCCGGCGATACGAGCGGATTCTCATGCCACTTCGCGACCTTGGTATAGGTCTCCATGGTCCGCGTGCTCTTGAAGATTCCTGCGAGGCCGTAATAGTCGGCCGTCGCGATCGGATCAAACTTATGATCATGGCAGCGAGCACACCCCAGCGTCAGCCCCAGAAAGACGCGGCCGACTGTATCGAGTTGCTCATCAACGATATCCATTTTCATTTTGGCTTCGTTGACTTCGGCCAAGACCTTGGGCCCGATCGTCAGAAAGCCGGTCGCAATGAGGTGCTCGTGCCGTTGTGCTTCGTCTGCAGCCGGAAGCAAATCACCCGCCAATTGCTCCACGAGGAAACGATCAAAGGGCTTATCTTGATTAAAGGCTGTCACGACATAATCGCGATACCGCCAGGCATTTCCATGGGCGACATTCTCATCGAGCCCATTCGAGTCTGCATACCGCGCCACATCCAACCAGTGACGCCCCCAGCGTTCGCCATATGCGGGTGAACTCAGCAAGCGATCAACAAGCAGTGCGTAGGCATCAGGACGTTCATTGGCGATGAATGCATCCACTTCAGCAGGCGTCGGAGGCAATCCCGTGAGATCAAACGTCACACGGCGAATCAGCGTTCGCTTGTCAGCTTTCGCAGCGGGGGTCAGTCCAGCCGCTTCCAGTTTGGCGAGGACAAACTGATCGATCGGCGAGTTGATCCATTCCCCATTTTTCACGCCGGGAAGCGCCACATCGGCCGGCGGTTGAAACGCCCAATGGTTCGGATCTCGACTGCGAGTCGCCCCCGGAAGAGCGTCCGGGAAGGGAGCCCCCATTTCGACCCAGCGCACGAGGTCTGCAATCTGACGCTCGGCCAGTTTGCTGTTTTCGGGCATCTTGAGGTTCTCGTCCTCATGCCGCACCGCGCGAATCAACAGGCTCTCGTCGGGCTTTCCAGGCGCAATCGCCGCACCGGAATCGCCGCCACGCAACAGGGCCGCTCGAGAATCCAATCGCAGGCCCGCCCACTGCTTTTTTTCACCGTGGCATTTTTGACAATGCTCAACCAGCACCGGCCGGACGTTGGTTTCAAAAAACTTCAACTGTTCGGCGGTTGGCGCCCGTGTCTGAGCGGGATCTTCTGCGGCCAGGACTGCGAATAGCAGCACACCAATCATCTTCGGTCCTCGCGGTTGAGGCCCATCCCGGAGCACCATCGGGGCGAACCTGCGTCATGCCTGTCGTGTCCACATTATAAGCCGCTCGGCCGCGGGCTCGCCAGTTGTCGTGGGGTACGATCGGCGATTCCTCGACGAATCAAAACTGCTCAAAATTCAACTCTTGACACTCTCCCTTGTGAAAGTTTGAATACCATCTGCAGGATCCGCGAGAGCAATGTCGCCGCAACTGAGTCCATTTTTTACGCAATATAATCTGAAGTTTCTTCTAGACTGGTTTCCCCTGCATGCCCTACGTCATGGTCGACGTTGAATCCGATGGTCCGATCCCCGGCGATTATTCCATGATCTCGTTCGGTGCCATTATCGTCGAACCGCAATTAAATCGCACGTTTTATGGGCAGTTGCAGCCGATCTCTGAGAAATTCATTCCTGACGCCCTGGCAGTCAGCGGATTCGATCGTGAGGCCACTTTAGCATTCGCAGACCCGGCGGAGGTCATGACCTCCTTCCGCGACTGGCTGAAGGCCAACTGCAAGGGCCGTTGTCTATTTATCTCCGACAACAACGGTTTCGACTGGCAGTTCATCAACTGGTACTTCCACCATTTTGTAGGAACCAACCCATTCGGCTTCAGCTCGACCAATCTGGGTTCGCTTTACAAAGGCCTGGTCAAGGACACCTTCGTCAATTTCAAGCACTTGCGAAAAACCAAACACACGCATAATCCCGTCGACGATGCCCGCGGCAACGCCGAAGCGTTGCTCACCATGAAGGACAAGATGGAATTGAAGATCAGCCTGGATTGAAGATCGTGGGATAGGCTTCCAGTCTGTCATTTGTGATTATAGACTGACAGGCAGGATGCCTATCCCACTGCGGTTGGACACAACATGCTGATTCGAGAGTTCGCACTCGGCGACGAACCCTATCTGGCGGAAGTCTATCGTCAGGCGATTCATCAAACGGCCGCGGCCGATTACACCCCGGAGCAACTGGCCGCGTGGTGTCCTGCGCAACATGACCCTGATCGGTGGGCCGAACGCATACGCGGGATCAAGCCCTTCGTCGCGGAGCTCGACGGCGTGATTGTGGGTTACGCCGATGTGCAGTCGGACGGTCACATCGATCACTTTTTTGTCGCGCCAGAGGCAGGGCGGCGCGGTGTTGGTTCGGCGCTCATGCAGCGCATTCATGACGTCGCGCGGGTGAATCGCTTATCGCGACTCTATTCCGAAGTCAGCCTGACTGCTCGGCCTTTTTTTGAGAAATTCCATTTCACCGTGAATGAGGCCCAAGTCGTCATAGTGCGTGGGATTCCCCTCAACAACTTCCGCATGTCGAAGTCGCTTTGATTTCCACCTGAGACCCTCGCGCAGATCCCGTAGCCGGATTCATCAGAACCCAAGGAATTTCGCTCAAAAGCCTGAATTCCGGCAAAATCGACGGATTGTCTTGCAACTCTTACGACCTGCAGATCCCGCCCAACCCTCAATCTCAACTGAGGGATTTCGATACGCTCGTCTGTTGCTGATCGATCCGTGCTCGCCGAATCGGCATCGTCATTTTAGGGGATTGAGTTTCGCCTGCGTCTCAAAAACGGTACTCTAATCTCAGCTTGCCACATATGAGGAGTCAAATCCCCATAATGAGGTCACAGAACGATCCCTGGAGTCCCACGGCTTCAGCAAGGCAGCTGCTCGAATCAACATTCGTCGATTCCATGGACGGTTATACGAACGAGATACCGATCCGCTTGCCGGCACGACGATTTTCTTAGGAACTGATGAGCTTTCCGGCAATCTGCTGCCGCGAAAATCGATTCAGGCCACCTTACCGGTTCAACCGCCTCTACGGCGCTTGGTGAATAACCTGTTTCCACGGAATAGGGCTAGACGATAGTCCGGGAAACTACAGAGTCTACCTATTTTATTTTCAACCCACATGTAGGTGACATGCGAGTTCTCGTTACCGGCACCTCGACGTTCTTCACCCCGAGACTCATCCAGGGCTTCGCGACGCGCGGCGTCAGCGTGACCGCCGCTGATGATCACTTGTGGTCGATTGGCAAAGCCATTCCGCAGACGCGGTGGCTGCGTACGCCGTCCCTCTCGCGCAATCCTGCCGGGTATCTGGCGACCCTGATCCGCGAACTCAAGTCCCGGCCCTATGACTTGTTGCTGCCCACCTTCGAAGAATCCTTGCTGCTGGCGGAATTCCGGGAAGAAATCGAATCGCTGACCTGTTTGTTGTTGCCGCCATTTGAAACCATGTGGCAACTGCACCACAAACCCAGCCTCTACGATTTGTGCTGCGAATTGGACATCCCGGCACCTCCCTCGGTAACCCGGCTGAATCCATCCAATCTGAATGAGCAAGTCAGCGGACTGCCATTTCCGGTGGTTTTAAAACTCCCCGCGAGCAACAACAGCGTCGGTCGCGAATATTGCGAAACGATGGCGGAGTTGGTCGAACGTTTTCATGCCGTGTACGCTCGCGAGACTCAGCATCAAGCTGAAGCACCCTTCGTTCAGCAAAAGATTGACGGCGAAGCGATCTACACACTGATGTTGTGCCACGAAGGCCGCAAGCTGGGCGAGGTTCTCTATCGCCCCTTGCGGACGTTCCCCGAAAACGGCGGGACGTCGTCGCATCGAGAATCGATCCAGCATCCACAAATCGCCGAGCTCACAGCACGGCTGGCCGCGGCCACCAACTGGAGCGGCTTCCTGGGCTTGGACTTTATCGTTGATCGTGCGGACGGTACTCCCTACCTGATTGATGCCAATCCGCGCGCCAACCCGGCGGTCCATCTGGGTTACCTGGGTGGCGTCGACTGGACGGGCTTGCTGATCGACGTGCAGCGTGGTCACCATCCGACCCCGATGATGGCGCGTCCCGGAGTCCGCAACAGCACTCCGTTGCTCGACGCGTTGTGGCTGATGGAAGGCCTGCTGCCGAGAAAAAACTGGGGGCCGAATCTCTACCAGCGGCTGAAGAAAGTCTTCAAGCCCGATTGGAAATTGGACTCGGGCCACGACTTCATGGGCAAGAACGAGTGGCTGTGCCATATCGCGATTGGCTGGCAGGGATTCTCGGCCATCGGCAAATCATTCCTGAACGGCGAGCCCATTGCGAAGTGCTTCCTCAGTGGAGCCAATTACGACCCGCTTACCGTACAGGAACTCAGGCAATCGATCGAGGTCTCAAACAACGTCCTCGCGATGCCCACCCGCTCCGTTCAAAACGAAGTGGCGGCGGCAGGTTGATCGTCCCGCCCCCGTGGCCGACGCTGCCAGCGTCGGCGTAAACACTCGATCGGACGTGAACCGACGCTAGAGCGTTTCCAAGATTGGTGTAGCGGAATCTCGTAAGAGTTCCGCCCCCAAAGTCTGGAGACTATCGCGGAACTCTCACGAGATTCCGCTACAGAGATTCTGGAACTGCTCTAGCAGCGTCGGCCACGGACGATCAAGTCAGAATATCAGTCATCGTCTGACCATGATCGATATCGAGTCGCTTGCGGCCGGGAATCTCCAGTCGTCGATTATCGACTCCCAGCAAGTGTAGCACGGTCGCATGCAGATCGGTCACATAATGGCCATCGCCCAGGGCGTTATAGCCCAGCTCGTCGGTGGCACCGTGAACATAACCCTTCTTGATCCCCGCTCCTGCCAGCCAGACGGTAAATCCATTGGGATGATGGTCGCGGCCATTCGTCCCACCGCCACGTAATTCCAGCCCGGGAGTGCGCCCAAACTCGGTACAGAAGACGACCGTCACCTGATCCAGCAATCCGCGCTGCTTCAAGTCTGCCATCAAGGCCGCAACGGGTTGATCAACCGTCGCACAGAGACGCGTATGGTTATCCTTCAGCTTCTGATGTGAATCCCAGGTCCCGTAACCCGACGGGAAAACCTGCACAAACCGGACACCGCGTTCAACCAACCTTCGAGCTCCCAGTAGCCGCTGGCCTGCGATCTTGGTATTTTCCTGATCGAGACCATATAGCTTGGTCGTGGCCTCGGTCTCAGAAGAAAAATCGACCGCTTCCGGCACCGCAGCCTGCATCCGAAACGCCAGTTCGTACGCCCGAATCCGCGCCCGTAACTGCTGGTCCTCGGGGTACTCGACCGCCGTCAGCTCGTTCAACTTTCCGATCAATTCATATTCGTTCTGCTGCTCTTCCAACGTCTGTTTGGCCAGGCGCCGCCCGAACGGCAAGGGGCTTTTCGGATCGAGTACCAGCGGCACCCCCGAATGCTGCGGCCCCAGGTAATACGAATCAATCGACTCGCGGGTGCTGGACCGTGTCGGGCCCCCCAGGACGACAAACTTCGGCAGGTTCTCGTTGAGGGTCCCCAGGCCATAATGAGCCCACGCCCCGACGCTCGGCTGCACTTCATCCAGCCGATGCCGGCCGGTATGCATCTGGTTCTCTGCCGCGTGATCGTTATCGGTCGTCCACATGTTGCGGACGATGCACAAGTCATCCACCTGCTTCGACAGATGTGGCCACCAGTCAGTGACTTCAATGCCGCTCTGGCCATGCTTCTTCCAACCAACCTGCATGGGATAGATCGTCGGGTAGACATCACGAACGTTGATCTCTTCAGACGCGACCGACCGAAAGCGCTTCTTGTGCAGCGGCGAATTAACCGGATTCTCAAACGGCGTCTTATCAAACGTCATTCCCGCATACTGGTTCAAGGCGGGCTTGGGATCGAACGTCTCCAGGTGACTGTACCCTCCCGAAAGAAAGATCCAGATCACGGATTTAGCGCGTGCCGGGAAATGCGTGCCCCCTGCCAGATCTGCAGATGGAGCCGGCTCACCCGCGCGCACGATGCCATCATCGGCGAGCATCGAACCCAGCGCTAAACCAGTGAATCCCATTCCCAGATCGGACAAAAACGATCGGCGGGAATGACCACAACAGCCATTGGCAGAGAATTTCGGATTGGATGACATAGCAATTATCGAATCGTGACAAAGTCGTTGTGATTGAGGATGACACGCACCAGGCCGTCTCGGGCTCGGACCGCACGCTCGGTCGCGGGATCGGCTGACCCTGCCTGCTTCGTCAGAAATGCCATGCACGCCTCACGCTCGGCCGGGGTGGGCGAACGTGACAAGATGCTCTCGAAGGCCGTACCAATGAAACGCTGCGTCTGGTCCTGCTCATCGGCCTTGGCATTCGCTGGGAGAGGTTCAGCTCCCTTCCACAACGTCCCGGCCAGCGTGCCACTCAAATTGTGGACGAGCTCACTGTTGGTCAATGCCAGGGCCTGCTGAGGAACAACACTTCGCGTACGTCGATAACATTCCGAGGGATCGGGCGCATCAAACAGTTCACCGAACTCACTCTTTCCGCCCGACTCAGGATAACTGCTGTAATACAGACTGCGGCGCGTTGTCGTCAGCGCCTGACTGTTTTCCAACTCCTGCCCGCCCGGCTTCGAATCGAGACGCCCCGCCGAATACAGCAGGCTGTCACGGAGCACTTCGGCTTCCATGCGGCCCGCGTTCATCCGCCATAACAATTTGTTCTCGGGATCAGCGGCCGACTCTTTCGTCGCCGTCCCCGTCGAAGACACGCGTCGGTACGCAGCACTCGTGACGATCCGGCGATGCAGATGCTGCATGCTCCAACCCGATTCCATCAACTCCACAGCAAGCCAATCGAGCAGTTCCGGATGGGCAGGGCGAGTCCCGTTTCGTCCAAAGTCATGCACGGTGGATACCAGCGGCTCATGAAAGTGCCGGCCCCAAATATGGTTGACCGCCACCCGCGCGGTCAGCGGATTCTGCGGACTCGTAATCCAACTTGCTAACGCGCGTCGACGGCCGGTACTCGTCTTGGGGAAGACTGGCGTCAGGGCGGAGTATTTTTCTGTGAGCGAAACATCCGCCAGAGCGGCCTGTGCCTTCGTAAGGACCGTTTGCGCTGCGGCGAGTTGCTTCGATGCCGCGTCGATTTCCGCGGCCCGCTTCGCGTCCGTTGCCGGCTTGTTATTGGCAACCGCCAACGCGTACTCTTTGGTCAACACGTCAGCCGCAGCCTTCTTAACTGCCGCCTCACGTTCTAGTTGGCTAGCCTGACGAGCGAGGACCAGCGGATCGGCGCCAGACGTCTCCCCATACTGCGCCCGGTCGGCCGCAATACGGGCCTCAATACTTAGCAGTTCCGCTTGTCCGGCGGCCTGACGGGCTTCGGCCGCCTGCAATCGAATCGTGGGTGCAGCCAACGCCTGACGAGCGACCTCCAATTTTTGACTCAGTTCGCGTAGCGCGGCATTTCCAATGGTATTCGACACCACGGAAGTCGCGGGAGCGGCACCGAATGGGGAAATCGACCAGCCGCTGATTCCCACCACATCGCGCCCGTTCGCATAAGTCGGCGGTTCGAAGTCAAACGCCGCCTTGGGAACGGACGCCCCAGCCGAAGATGCGGCCGGTGCAGGGCCGGCCAAGATCACATCATCAATGGCCGCAACACTGCCGGTCCGCGCGTCGAACGAAATGCCCTTCAAAGCATCGCCGACCGGGTTCCAACCATTCAAGGCGACCGGCACCCCGTCCACTAACAGCTTATCATCGGCCAGACTGCGGACACTTAACAGGCAGCGGTCCTCTTTCGTCAGGATGACGAGCTTCACCAGGAATTTCTTCTGACCGGCAGCGAAGTCGTACTTCCCTGCTTCGAACTCAGTAAAGGTCCCCGGCTGATAAGCCAGAATCCGACCTTTGTCGAAACCCACAAAACTCGCGGTCAGGCCTTTGACCACGTCTTTTGCCAATTGGAAGTTGATGTGTGCGTCGTTGAGGATCAGCAGGTGAAACCCGATCGTCGATCCATCTTCTAGTGCTTTAATCTGCTGCACACCATTCTGCAGCACGCGACGGCCAGTGGTCGCATCCAACAGCAAGGACTGACTTCCAGTCAGTGCCCCAGCGTTTCCGGTCTGCTCGGCCGCTTTCGTTGCTACATCAAACGCCGCCTGGGCCAGGGCAAGTTGTTCACGTAGCGCGGGAGGGGCCTCCTGCACTCCTTTCTGTGCCGCGAGCAACTCCGGTTCACCGTTAGAAATCGCACGCCGGAAATCATTGAGGATCGTGTCTTGAATCTCTGGTCGCAGCCCCGGGTACCACGCCCGCGGGGGCAGTTCGACCGGTTCAATCTTGAACGCGGCATCCGCCAGGAAGTCGGGCACCCCAGGAGGAATCGAACCCCGTTCTTTCACACGATTGCGTTCGTCGCCGCCAGTATAAAACCAGGTCGGGGCCGAAGGGTTCTTATCAAAAATCCGCACCATCCCCAGCCGCTGCACCTTGCTGCTGCCGCCGTAGATGTAATCGATGAATGCCCCCGGATCAGCTTCTCCAGGCTGGCGGTCCTGGCGGACATAAACGGGCTCAAAGAAGGCTCTCAACTTGAAGTAGTCATCATGAGCGATCGGATCATACTTATGATCGTGACAATGAGCACAATTAAACGTCAGACCGAGAAACGCTTTCCCGGTGTGCTCCACGGTACTACGCATCCAGTCGTTCGGATTCAGTGAGTAGTAGTTACGAATGATGAAGCCCGTGGCGACCGCGGTACTCGGGTCATCGGGATTGATTTCATCACCCGCCAGCATCTCGCGCACCATGCGGTCATAGCCGTGGTCGCCATTCAGCGAGTTCACGATCCAGTCACGCCAGCGCCAGATCTGGGACGCACTATTCCGGACGTCATCCTGATCGCGTCGGCCGTACCAGTCGCTGTACCGCCAGATATCCATCCAATGCCGCGCCCACCGCTCACCATACCGCGGATCTTTCAACAAGCGGTCCACGACGACTTCGTAAGCCATCGGCGAATCATCCGCAAGGAACGCTCGCAACTCATCACGCGTGGGAGGCAGGCCGATCAGATCAAGATAGACGCGGCGGAGAATCACCGACTTGTCGGCCAAAGGTCGCGGGGTCAAGCCTTGCGCCAAGAGCTTCGCAGTAATGAAGGCGTCGATCGGGTTATCGACCGGGACTGTATTCGCCACGATCGGAGGGACGGCCCGCACTGGCTTTTGAAATGCCCAATGGGCTCGCGGGTCTTCTTCCGGTTGTTCGTTCTCAGGGACCGTCGCGCCCGCTTCGATCCAGGCTCGAATCAGCGCGATCTGCTCCGGAGTCAGCGGCTTCCCTTCAGGGGGCATGCGGAGCGAGGCTTCAGTTTCGGTGATCCGCTCAATCAGCAGACTTTCGGCAGCTTTACCCGCTGTGATCGCTGGGCCACCTTCTCCGCCGCGGCGGATCGCCGCACCAGTGTCGAGCCTCAATCCTGATTGTTGCTTCAAGGCCCCGTGACAAGCGAAGCAACGCTCCTTGAGCAGCGGCTTCACGTGACGCTGGTAGTCCGACTCAGGTTCTTTAGCGGCGCTGACCGTGGCGGTCACGAGCAGAAGTCCCAGGACCAGCGAGAACTTCATCATCCGATGCCTCCGTCGCGAGCAATTCTATGTGTGCCAGAGAATTTGCTCGCCGCAAGCCCGTCGCGACGAAGCTTCCTAACGATTCCCATCGCCACCGATACAATTTCCTGGCAGACAGTTCAATCTCATATTAATGCATACTTATGGTTTAAAATCAATCGTCAAATCGTTTTCACCCTCGGACACATCCACCGTCTTGTCCGACTTCGCAGGGGAGAGATATTTTGCCGGAATGTCATTCTTCAAGTCCGCCGCAGTGGCCGGACGAGCGACCCCGTTCTCGACGATTGGACCAATGGTGGGAGGCGCGAGAGTCACCTTATAAACTCCCGCAGGAATGGGATCGGCGATCTTGAATTCACCGAGCTTATTCACCTCAGCACCAAACGCTTCGGACTCCGAGCTTTCTGAAGTAAAGCGTACGGCACCTGCAGTGAACGGAACGCCTTTTAATGTCACGACTCCCGCAACTTTGCCTTTGGGGACATCGTCTCCACCACAGCCTGAGAACATGAGCACCGCTAGACACGACAAGGCCAGTCGGCCCTTAACATTCATCGAAAAGAGATGTCGGCGCATCTGTCACTCGATCTAATTAATATGCCGCTCGATCGCTAGAGAAGCGATCGAGCGGTGGATGTGAAACCAGTTTGGGGAGAAACCAATGACTCAGGAAGACTCACAAAACTTCGGCGGTAGTTCGGAACCGCTCAAAACCGGTTTTGCGAGACATTCTAGAATTCACCAAGAGTAAGTCCATCGTCCCGGACGCCGAGTTTCTTATAGGTGGTCAGGTCGATGTTTTCCGAGAGGAACCGGACAGCTCCGTCGCCCAACAGCGCGTGGATTCCACCGGTGTGGAACGAACTCAGGGGTACGTTGGTGCGATAGGTGGTATCACAACCGCTGCCGCTGACGCAGGTGGAAGGCGAGGCCTTTTGGTGGTCTGTGTTAGGCGCATACCGCAGAGTCGTACAGCCAGCATTGACCTGTGTGGTCCCAGTTGCCATCGTTGAGAGCGGAGCGACCGCCATACTCGACCCACACCAACCGCCCCAGTAGTTGGCCCGCATATCGGTCTTGCCGACGGTACCTGACTGTTCTCCCACAATCATGGTGTTCGACGCACCATCGGAATTATCCGCGATGCTCTTACTTTCATTCACCAAAAGTAGACCGTTGTAGCAGGCAAAAGAGCCCCAGGACCCGGAATCCAAGCACATTGTCCGGCCCGCAGGATCAGGGTACGAGCCCATGATTCCCTGATAATCATGGATCTGAGAGTTCAACTGATTGTCGATGTTGCCGCTCGACAAACCGTTGATTGGCAATGGGCTGGAGGGGCAGTTCAAACCAGGCACGGTCGTGCCGCGCAATGTTGTCGCGAACGCTGAATTATTGCTGTGGAAATTCGCACTGACCCAATTCAAACCGTTGTAGATGTTCGCCTGATCCATATACGGCAGGATTCGAGCCTTCCAATTCCCACGGTATCCACCCAATTCCCCGATGGGGAATTTCAAGAAGGTGTCATGATAGTTGTGTAGAGCCAAGCCCATCTGCTTAAGGTTATTCTTGCATTGAGAACGCCGCGCCGCCTCACGAGCTTGCTGCACCGCCGGCAGCAGCAGAGCGATGAGCACAGCGATGATCGCAATCACGACCAAAAGTTCGATTAACGTAAATGCTGCTCGGACAGAGCGTCGCAAAACCATGGAACGCGACTCCTCAAAATGAAGTACTTCGGCCGTGCAAAAACGACCAAACGGGCCGTGAAAATGACCGCGACTCAGTGAAGTGCGAACAAAGCCGACACCCACTGAAAATGTTAGTGCGTAAAGCAGAAAACCTACTGATAAACGGCGATCCGTCAGAGCGCGAATCGAGAATCGCACAAGCGCGAGATCAGGAGCAAAACCCCGTTTCCCATCGCTTGCTGGACGTTCAAACTAATTGCGTCGCAACTTTCGGTCCAGAACCTCTCCCACCTTACACCTCATGTGATCAGCGGCTCTCGATGCCATCGAATTGGCGCGAAAAGTGCAGATCCTTGGGAGCTGCGGCAGTTCGCCGCGACTCAAATCACGGCTTCAAATTGACGGTGAGCAATTCTCACGATTAGCGTAAGAACAATCGAGGAATGTCGATTAGCTGAACCTGATCTTCCGTTCCGAGTCCAGAGGCCGGACGATACGTCTGTCGTCAAATAAAAGAATTTCGCATAAATTTTCCGAGATCCGTCATCGAATGTATGTGCTTAAGCGACATGCAGTGTCCGCCCTCTTCTTAGGCGATCGGCCGATCTCGAATGAGACCTCAATTGCCCCAGTGCATCTTTCTTGCAACCATACATCTTCTCCCCATTTTTGGGTGATGATCATCGGTTGCGTCGTTTCGCTTGTTTGCAGCGGATGCTCTGCGAATGCAGCGTCGCCCCCCGCATCGAACCGACCTTACCTGATCCGTTTGACGGGTGAATCGATGGCATGGCGCGTGCGTTATGCCGGTCCGGACGAATTTCTGGACACACCTGATGACATTCTGTCGATACGCGATATTCACTTGCCTGCCGAGCGTCCGGTCAAAATCCTCTTGACCAGTCGCGATTTACTTTACACCCTGGCAATTCAACGCCATCGTGTCCACGAGATTGCGGTACCCGACATTGAAATTGTGGTAGCATTACCACCGGACCGCCCTGGAGCGTATCGCTTTCAGGGAGATCAAATGTGCGGGTTCCAGCATGATGTCTTGTTCGGTCAGATCACCGTGCATCGCCCGGCGGAATTTGACAATTGGATCGCGAGTCACTCCGGTCACTGATGATCGATCGAGGTCTCAATGAATTCGTTCCTCACACAGCGCATCAGTTAGGGAATAGTCGCCAGCATGACATTATTGACCCGCGGCGGATGGTTGCTCACGGTGATGGTCATCCTGGGTGTGGTGGCGATGTTGGCTGTTATCCAGCGTCAGGCCGTTCCACCAGGACCTGTGCCCCTGGCCCCTTTGACTGCAGACGGCTTACCCATCTTGGGCCAGGCTCCCCCCTTCAGACTTCGCGACGCGTCCGACAAGGCGTACGGAATTCGAGAGCTCCGCGATCGAGCCTGGTTGCTGACATTGCTGCCTTCTAGCACCAAAGCGGACAGCGTCTCCCTCGCGAATCACTTGTCGGCTCTGCGGGACGCCATACAGCTACGCCCTGAATCGCACGAAATCCGCATGGTGACAATTGCTGCCACCACAAATCCGCAACTCGCAACGCTCCGCAAGCTGGCCGACTCAGATCCGGCCTTCTGGAAAATTCTCGCAGGGTCCGCCACAGAAATCGACGCATACTGCCACGCCGCGACCGCCGAAATCAATTTCCCAGCCAAGCCCAACTCAATACGTGCCGCAGACGCGGATGGGGTCACGTTGCTCGTTGATTTCTACGGCCGACTTCGCAAGGTATACCAGTCCGCACCGCTACTTGTCCCCGCATCAGTCCAAGCTGATCTGGCGATGCTGTTTGTAGAACGGCTCCCGAAGCCAGCCGAGGTCGTCACGGCTCCCTGGCTGGAACCTCGCCGCCAGCAGCAACTGCTCAGCGCCAAGTCGATCACCGCCTTCCATGATTTCCGTTTCGAAGACCGCGTCATCGACTCGGGTATCACCTTTCGTAACAAGATCGTGGACGATGCCGGGCGATTGTACGAGGCGGCTCACTATGACCACGGTAACGGCGTGGCGGTCGCCGATGTCGATGGTGACGGAAAAACCGACATCTACTTTGTCACCCAGGCCGGACCGAACGAACTGTGGCGGAATTTGGGCGATGGCAAGTTTGAAAACATAACCGACGCCGCCGGAGTCGCATTACCTGAACGTATTAGTGTCTCGGCCTCGTTTGGAGATATCGATAACGATGGCGATCCCGATCTGTTTGTGACCACTGTACGGCATGGCAACGTCCTCTTCGAGAACCTCGGTGAAGGTAAGTTCCGTGATGTGACCGAGGCCGCCGGCGTGGGCTATGTCGGACATTCATCCAGTGCCATCTTCTTTGATTACAATCGCGACGGGTTGCTCGATCTGTTCGTCACCAACGTGGGAAAATACACGCAAGACGAGGTCCGTACGGTCACCCGCGAGCCACTTCGCGGTGAACCCGAGGGACCAGACTACAAATACTACCGCGCCTTTGCTGACGCCTTCGCCGGCCATTTGAAGCCCGACGAACGCAACGAACGGAGCCTGCTCTATCGCAATGACGGTCAGCTCAAATTCACCGACGTTACCGAGGCCACCCAACTGATTGACGTCTGCTGGTCGGGAGATGCGTCCCCCTGCGACTTCAATCACGACGGCTGGCCAGACCTTTATGTGTTGAACATGCAGGGGCACGATGAGTATTACGAAAATCAGGAGGGCAAGACATTTCTGCGGCGTAGCAAAGAAGTATTCCCCAATACGCCATGGGGTTCGATGGGAATCAAGATCTTCGACTTCGATAACGATGGGCGGTTTGATCTATACCTGACCGACATGCATTCCGACATGAGCGAAGAAGTCGGTCCCGACCGCGAAAAACTCAAGTCACGCATGATGTGGCCGCCGCGGCTCGTCCAGGCGGGTGAGTTCAATCCGCAGCCGGGGCGCGAGTCCATCTATGGCAATGCCTTTTTCCGCAACCTGGGGGAGGGCAAGTTCGAAGAAATTTCCGACCGCATCGGAGCGGAGAACTACTGGCCCTGGGGATTGAGCGTGGGCGACGTCAACGCCGATGGATTTGACGATGCCTTTATCACTGCGAGCATGAATTTTCCGTTCCGCTATGCGATCAACTCGCTGCTGCTCAACGAGCAGGGGCAGAAGTTCCGCGACAGCGAATTCATCCTGGGTGTCGAACCGCGCCGCGAAGGCCGAACTGCGACTCCCTGGTTCGCCCTGGACTGCACAGGCCGCGAGCAGGGCCACAAACTGTGCAGCGAACCAGGAGTGACTGGTCCCAGAATGGTCTGGTCGTCGCTCGGATCCAAGTCGTCGGTGGTCTTCGATCTGGATGACGACGGCGATCTGGACATCGTCACGAACGAGGTCAACGAAGAACCGATGGTGCTCATCAGTAACCTTTCAGTCGCCAAACCGGGACTAAAATATTTGCAGGTCCGACTGAAGGGTTCGAAATCGAACCGCGACGGTTTAGGGGCAATAGTAACAGTCCGGGTTGGCAATCAGGCCTACCACAAAGTCCACGATGGCCTGTCGGGCTACATGTCACACAGCCTGTGTCCGCTTTATTTTGGCCTCGACAAGGCAGAGCAAATCGACGCAATTGAAGTGGAGTGGCCCTCAGGGACCAAGCAGTCCCTGAAAGGACCAATTAAGGCGAATCAGACGCTGGAAATTGTGGAGCAGCCGTGAATCGTGGGACGGGTCTCCAGGCCCGCCCGTCCCATCTGAGATGCCGAAATCACGGACGCTAGCAGCGTCCGCCACGGGGGCGCTACGGCAACCCCACCGCACCATCGTGCCCCTCAATCAACATCCACACCTCTTCCGTCAAAAGCTTTCCAAACTCCTGCACAACCCCGGAAGGCCAGCGAACCGTCACCTTCTCAGCCTGGCGATTCGCCCCCATTCCGAAGAACAGTTGCCGTTCATTCGCCGACTGATTCCCATCTCCGGCAGTCAGTTGACCCGTCAAGACTCGATCACCGCGATGCACCTCAACGATGGCCGCAATCGCGTCACGACTGCTGCGAGTTGCCCGTAATCGCAAACGGAGCGCCTGCCCCGCCGCCCGCGTGGTATTGGTCAGCAGAGCAGGGGGAGAGTCCAAATGTGAGATGACCACGTCCTCACGGCCATCTCTATTCCAGTCCAATCGTGCCAGTCCTCGTCCCAGGAGATTTCGCTGAAAATAAGGGCCGAGATGCTGACCGGAGACCTCCGCGAACCGTCCTCCTCCCAGATTGCGAAAATACTGAGCCGGCATCTGATAGGGCTTTTGCTTGTCACGCAAGTCGTTGACATGTCCGTTGGTCAGAATCAAATCGGACCAGCCATCCAGATCACCATCAATGAACTGCGTACCCCAGCCGACATATGGCTGGCGCTTGTCCGAAAACCGCGATCCGATCGTATCATCCTCAAACAGCCCTCCGGGCTTCTGGCGATAGAGCGTATTGGTTTCGTCATCGAAATTGGTGACAAACAAGTCGATCAACCCATCGCCATCGGAATCGCCCGCAGCCACCCCCATCGAGGCTTCGTATTTCCCGATCCGGTTATAGGCAACCCCCGCTGCCAGGCCGTGATCAACAAAGCGGGGCGGGGCACCTGGCGACGCTTCGTTTACCAATAAGAAATTGACGCCGACGTCATTGGCGATAAACAAACTGAGTTGCGCCGCATCGCCCAATCGCAGTGCTACGATCCCCAGTCCTTTCCCCGCGAGAGCGCCAATCCCAGACTCCTGGGTAATATCTTTGAACCGACCATCTCCCTGATTGAGATAGCAGCGATCAGGAGCGGCAGAAAATAAATGTGGCAAACACGACCCCTGTTTGCCGGTATTATCGCTGCACACTCGCGTAAACAAATCATCTCCCGCAAGGTAGTTGACCTCATAAATATCGGCCAGGCCATCGCCGTTGAAATCCACCACTAATCCGCTTGTTGAATAGCTGTCTCCGGCAATTCCTGCTTGAGCAGTGACGTCCTCAAAGGTGCCATCCCCGTTATTGCGGAACAGGCGATTGCCACCAATATTGACAACATAGAGATCGGGAAACCCATCCTCATTGAAGTCGCCGACATTTCCCCCCTGGCTGAATCCGTTCTCAAGAAACCTGGCGCTGTCCGTGACATCGACAAATCGTCCATCACCGCGATTGCGAAAGAGTCGATCCAGTCGTTTCCGTTGATCGGGTTGCAAAGGCCAGGGAGCTCCCTGAGCGAAGTGCAGATCGGGCCAGCCGTCACCATCAAAATCCACGACGCACACTCCGCCACCGACAACCTCATACATGTGGATCAATCCCTGCTGAGGTCGCCCGGCATTGTCGTATTGGAAGGTGAGCTGTGCTTCGGCAGCGTCATCCTGGAATGTGACATCCAGCGTGGATTCGATTGCTCCAGTCTGGCCGACGGCCAGTACCGCAGGCTTCGCAGATGACAAATTGAGCTTCGAATAGTCAATCTCAGTAGTGGGATTGCGACGTGGATCCATGCGCACTCCTGCTATCGTTGCCAGGTGTGGTTCCACTCGTTCTCGCAGAGTATTCATGACCGACGATTGCGGTGCCAGTCGGCTCCAGCCCCAGGCTTCTCGTAACAGCCCCAATTGCTCCGCCTGAGTTGCCGCCCGTACTACTTCCTCGGGAGACCGCAGATTGTAGGCCAACTCGCAACTACGGACGTAAGCCTCCAGGCGACCCGCATGTTGTAGAAACTTCTGGCCCTCGTCCTTCCGGTCCAGAGCAACCAGTTCCAATCCCAACTGATACGCAGCGCGTTGATGGGCCGGATCGAGCCGCACCGCATCCCATTGACAGCGTGCTGCCGCAACATGGTATCCGCAGCGGGCGCACGCCAGCCCCCGTGCAAACCACAACGCGGGATGCTGCCAGCAATCCACCGGCAGCTTGGCCAGCCAAGCCTCCAGATTCTCGGACGAGGTTCCGCTGTCGACCAGAATCCGGCCCAGCCGGGCATGAGCGTCAGGCCAGTCCGGCCGCTGTTTCAGAACGCTGCGAGCTAGCTTCTCGGCCCGACCATAGTCCTTCGTCTCCTGGTAGACCCGCGCGGCCGCCAGTTGATTGCCAAGATCGTCCGGAGACGCCCGCCAATATTCCAGGACCAGCTCGGGATTCTCCAATGAGTTCTCCGCCAGGGACACCGAATACAACAGCATGCGGGATGGCTCTAAAGCCTGCAGTTCGAATAAGCGATGTGGGATCTGATCCCAATAGCGCGACTGCAAACCCAGAGTGTAACTCAGGCGTTCATGTCCAACGATCGAATTCGTTTCCACCGCCAGCAAGCGTCGAAATTGCTCTTCGGCAAGCGAGGTTCGCTTCTTGTCAAATAGCAATACATCCCCGGCCTCCAATCGAGCCACCGCGGCAACAGAAGTGTACGAGTCATGGATTCGCTCATAATAAGCGAGAGCTCCATCGGGGTCCGAAAGCTTCCGCGAGGACTGCGCGGCAATCAACAACGCCGCAACGGAATTGGGCTCACGTCCGAGCACCCTACGGGCCAGCTCGAGCGCTTCCGCGTGCTTCTGGCGTCGGACAGCCTGCCGAGCCTGTGCCAGCCAACGAACCGGATCATTGGCCAGTCGGAACCACAGCCAACCGCCACATCCCGCAGCAACGCAGACAATTCCGATCAGCAATAGTCTACGGCGAGCCATTCCAATTCCCTGAAGTCCCCACATGTCGGCAACGGTATCGTTCTCGTCACAGGCGAGAACCGGTTCGCCTCATTTTAAGTCTCGAAATGCCCGGCGGGCACCACGGATCGAGGCCCTCATCCTTGCGTGACGTCGGAGCGAAGGCTACGGTATTCTCACGATCGGGTGCGGTGCGAATTCCTTGCCAACACAACGATATCTTACTCACTCGCCAACGGACAATGGATCAATTTGCAAATCGATTGGCTTCCGATTTGCTCACCGCGGATGCATTTGAGCGGCTCCGACCACCAGCCGATGCAACAACTCGACATCGCTCTCTGCCCACATGCCAACCCACTCCGCATCTCACCCTTGAGGAATTGCCATGCCCAGCCGCCCTCTGCTGCAAGAAATCACCCGTGCCGAATCACGCCAGATCGCTGCGGAGACGCTGGTGATCTGGCCGGTGGGAGCACTCGAGCAACACGGTCCACACCTGCCAGTCGGTACCGATTATCTCACGGTTGAAGCATTGGCCCGGCAAGCTGCGGAGAAAGCGGGCGTGAAGATTCCCGTCCTGGTCGCCCCGACGTTACCCTTTGGTTCGTCGCAACATCATTTGCCGTTTGGTGGCACAATGTCTCTCAGTACTGAAACCTACTATCGCACCGTTTATGAACTTGCGGAGTCCCTCATCACCAGCGGGTATCGCAAAATCTTTATCGTGAACGGACATGGCGGCAACAATGAACTGTTGCAATTGGTGGCCCGCGATCTCGCTCTGAAACATCCCGTGAGCATGGCTGCAGCGTCCTATTGGACTGTTGCCTGGGACGCTTTAGTGGCACTCGATGCCCACAAACCGGGCAGGCTGCCGGGTCACGCCGGAGCGTTTGAGACATCCCTCATCATGGCCCTGCGACCGGAATTGATCCAGCATCCGCTGCCACATCGCGACAACGTCATCGGCTCAGACCCCCGCAGCTTCTATAAGCCGTATCGCGCCGAACATCACGGTTCATGGCAGGCCATCGACGGTTACTCTGACAGCCCCGACCGCGGAGACCCCGAACGGGGCAGGGCATATCTGGCTGCGATTGTTGACACCCTATCGGCAGCGATGATTGAGTTCTACGGCAATTAACCCACGGATCGGCCCCAAACTGACTATTTTCGCCGAGTGAACACCGACTCTCATTGGAAGCCCTTATGAAGATTACTTCGATTGAAACGCTGCCCGTGAGCATCGGCGTCGACAGGCGAGTCGGGCAGGTACACGATACGAAGGGTTTTCGATTTACATCGCATCTGACGGTGATTTTTATTCGCACCGACACCGGTCTCGAAGGGATTGGCGAGGTTAACGGTTCCGCCGATTGGAGCGGTGAAACTCAAATCGGTTCGCAAGCTTTGATCGAACAAAATCTGGCTCCGAGATTGATCGGCGAGGACCCGCGTCGCACCCGGCACTGTATGGACAAGTTAAAAAGCGTCTTCGCGAATCCGTTCGCCAAGGCGGGCATCGAGATGGCACTCTTCGACATCCTGGGCAAGTCGCTCCAAGCCCCGCTACATCAACTGCTAGGCGGAGCAGTGCGGTCATTCGATCTGCCGTTGCGGTTTCCCATCATGCCGGTCGGACCGCAGGAAACAGCTTCCGCCGCGACCCGCATGGTGGCGGAAGGTTTTCGAACGATCAAAGTCAAGGTGGGGCAAGATCCGCTGCAATTTGACTTGGAACGAATTCGACTGGTGCGCGAAGCCATCGGTCCCGACGTCCGGCTGACGGTCGATGCCAACGGAGGCTGGTCGGTCAATGACGCGATTCGCGCCGCCCCCAGATTGGAAGAATACGGCGTGGCATTCATCGAACAGCCGGTCCATCGGCTCGATCTGGATGGACTCGCCCGAGTCCGCCAACAATCGCGACTGCCCATCATGGCCGATGAATCGATCTTCACGCCTCAAGACGCTCTTAACTGTATTCGTAAAGATGCCGCCGACATCATTAGCGTCTGCCCGGGGAAACATGGCGGCCTGCTGAATACGATGGCCATTATCTCCCTGTGCGAAGCCGCCGGAGTCCAATGTGCGATCGGCAGCAATCTCGAATGGGATATTGCCTCAGCAGCGATGGCGCATCTGACCGTCGCGGCGCCGAATATCGCTGTGGAAAGATATGCCGCAGATCTCATCGGCCCGCTATTTCACGTCGAGCACGCCCTCACCACACCGTGGGAGGTCGTTGACGGACAGATTTCGACGCCGCAGGGGCCAGGACTGGGGATTGAGCTGGATCGCGACAGGCTGGCGGAACTACGCACTGTCAACTGATATATCCACTATTCGCCCCGCTCTTGTCTGCGAGGCCTGAAATCATCTTTGTATTTGTCCCGGAGGGATTAAAGAGAGTAGCCGGTGGTTGAGCGCAGCGACACCACCGGAAAGCGTTCAATCATGGAAGATCGCCCCTGGATGGGTCGCAGAAACGTTGAAGGATCTGCGACCCCTTCAGGGTCGAATAGGCGTGATGAACCTCACCTCCGGTGGTGTCGCTGCGCTCAACCCTGTCACTTATACACAACGAATTCAATTTTCTGGACCGAAAGCAATCCAGGCAGTTGCGAAGTCGGTCATTCTTCGAAGCCCGATCCAAATCGGTTGAGGTCCTGCTGGGGCTTCAGTGGCTCGGTTGTTGTAGCCCCCCAGTTGCGACAGCAACTGCATGATCTCGGATAGCTGCGGCAGTTTTTTCGGGAGAGGCCGCTTGGTGACCACT
>JAKFVC010000282.1 GCA_021732415.1 Planctomycetaceae bacterium | reverse complement strand
TGCCCACATAGGGCTTAGTGAGAGGATGGCTGGCGGTTTTTTCTACAAGGTCCCGGCCCATTCGAATCGTCTCACCCAGCGGCCCATCAGGAATCGGGCGGGTGCCAGGTGATTTCTGATCCTCGGCCTGCCCAACCCACGGCAGTCCGCCAATACCGAGGAAGAGTCCACAACACACCAAAAACAGCATGCGTTTCATGTCAAGGAGGATCCTTCATCTACGGAACGGGGATGTACGAGTACCCGTCGGTTTGTTTGTTGATGACCACGGTCAGGGCGGCGGCAGCGATCGGTATCCCATCGGCGACTTCGGCATCCGGGAAGCCCTTGTAGTTGAGAGCCTGACCGCACACCAGGACTTCCACCCCTGCTTTCTGAAGCTCGTGGATCAGCGGTAGATTGGGATTCCGTTCGATCTGAAACCGCGCCTTGTAAGCCGCGTCATTCAAAGCGGATTTGGTGGCTTCGCCGTGCAGGACAATCGTGATCTTTACGTCTTGAGCTTTCAGTCCGGCAGTTCCGTAGAGATTCAGCAGCCGGGCGACGCGGTCGAGTCCTTTGTTGACATCGGTCGGTTTGGCATCTGCGGTCGTATCGAAGACGACCTTGGCACCCGCCCGCGGTTTTTCGACGGCATTGGGACGCGGCAACACCCCCCCGTGTTTGGGAATGATTGGAAAAACCAGTTGAACAGACGCAATGCTTTTGTCCTGGGCCGAAACAACTGGCAGCACATGCATTGCCAACGCAAGGCCGAAGATAAGTTTCCCGAGAAACGACATGAAGTGAGTTCCTTTCAGAGAGTTAGTAGGCAGTGGCTAGGGCCAGCATGGATGCCGGCCGATTCTAATCAAGCCGATAAGTCCTCAGCGGTGCGTGGTGCAGATCCGATCGTGGGCGCGATCGACTGTGGCAAGAGTTCAAACAGGCCGAAGAAATATGATTGGGGCTTGCTGGTTGGGGTCAGGTGAGTGTACGACAACTCGCGTACCAGGTTGAATCGTGGCCCCAGCTCGTGAGACAGCGTCCTCGCATCATAGCGGCAGACATCCTGGCCGCTGCATTTCAGTGGGCCATCAATCGCGAAGGTACCCATGATCAAATGCCCGCCGACACGCAATGTGCGGGTGACTAGATCGACATACTTCCGGCGGTCATGCGGATCCGTCAGAAAGTGGAACACGGCCCGATCATGCCAGACGTCGCAGCGGGACAGTTCCGCGATCTGGCAGATATCTCCCACAATCCAGCGAACCTGATTGGCTTGGACACCCAACCTTGCCTTGGCATGTTCCAGCGCGATCTCCGAAATATCAAGCACCGTGACCGACTCGAAGCCGGCAGCCACCAGCCTGTCAACGAGGCGCGAAGCTCCGCCTCCCACATCGATCACGCTGCCGCGCTTGGGTGAGGCCGCGGTGATCAATGTCAGGGACGTGTTCGGCTCCGACTCGAACCAGCTGACGTCTGACACCGCCTTCGTCTGATAGATCGAATTCCAATGCTCGTGACGGTCCATCGGCGTCATTCTCCAGGTTGAAGAAACATGATCGACAGCAGTAACGTTGCCGACCCGACTACATGCGGCCCTTCAGCATTCCGTACCAGTAGAAGAGGGGCAAGAGATACCGTTTGAGAATCCACATGCTCCAGCGTTCTTTCGACTGATCGACAGGAAATGTCTCATCAGGTTCCTTCTTGTAATTGAACTCGGCCAGGACCAGCTTGCCGATGCCTGTGACGAGCGGACACGAGGTGTAGCCGTCATACTTGGCCGTCAAGGGTTGACCCTGCATGGCCGCGAGAACGTTTCGCACAACGATGGGTGCCTGCTTTCGGATCGCGGCACCGGTCTTGGATGTGGGCAGATTGCTGCAGTCACCAAGTGCGAACACATTGGCGAACCGGATGTGACGGAGCGTGTCCTTGTCCACGTCGATCCAACCATGCTTGTCGGCGAGCGGACTGTTGGCGATGAACGAGGGCGGGCCCATAGGCGGGGTCACGTGCAGCAGGTCGTAGGGAATCGTGACTGTCTCCTGGGTGTCCAGATTCTTAAAGTCTGCCTCTTTGGCGTCGGGCCGAATCTCGATCAGTTCGTGACGGAACCGACACTCAATCTGCTTACGAGCGACAACCCGCTCCAAGGTGGCCTTATAGCGTTCGATGGCAAAGATGTTCGGCAGCGCCGAGGCGTAGATGATTTTTGATTTGTCCCTGACTCCGGCCTCACGGAGCCGGTCATCCGCCAGGTACATGATCTTCTGGGGCGCTCCACCGCACTTGACGGCTCCGGAAGGATTCGTGAATACGGCGTTGCCTCCACGAAAGTTGCGAATCGCCTCCCAGGTCGAATCGACGGTTGCATAAGAATAGTTGCTGCAAACGCCGTTCTTGCCGATCGACTCCTTCAAACCGGGAATCTTGTCCCAGTTGATCTGCAGACCCGCTCCGACAATCAGCCAGTCGTAAGTGACCGTTCTGCCGTCTCGGGTCCGGATCGCATTCTGCTCGGGGAGAAACTCGGCGACTGCATCCTGGATCCAGGTCACGCGACGCGGGATGACTGAAGCTTCGGCACGTTCGGTGGACTCTTTCTTCGCCAAGCCAGCCCCCACAAGAGTCCACAGCGGTTGGTAATAGTGTTTGTCCGAAGGCTCAATGACCGCTACGTCACGACGATGGAGCCAACTTCTCGTCAGTTGCGCGGCAACCGTGATGCCCGCCGTGCCGCCACCCACGATGACGACTTGATGGTGAATAGTGTCGGACATGATGTGATTCCTTACTGGGCGTTCAGGCGCTGAGATTTCGTACGATGACAAATACTGCCACCGTGAGGATGGCGACGACGAACACTTTCTGGAGTACCGGGCCGGACAACCGGCGACCGATTTGCTGACCGGCAAACAACCCGGCAATCCCACCCATGACGAACAACAGCGTGACGACTGGCGAGATGGCGCGCCCGGCCCACAGCTGCGAGCCGACGCCCGACGCACTGACCAGGGCAATCACCATCAGCGAAGTGCCGACGGCGCGGTGGATCGACATGCCGCTGAAAAGCACCAAAGCGGGAACGATGACGAACCCGCCACCGACGCCGAAGACTCCCGACAGCACTCCGGTCAGTACTCCCACGATGAGCAGCAGCACGGCACACCGCGAATTCAAAATCAACACCCCAGCGGCGTCTCGCTGGCAAGTGGGACCGTCCAGGTGTTCCGGCGTCGGACAAGCCGCTGCCGGGATGTCAGGACGCGATGCCTGTTGCCAAAGCTGTACGGCGACAATGACCATCAGGCCAGCGAACGACAGCAACAGAACGGTCTCAGGCAGGAATCCGGCGATCCAGGTACCGACCGGAGCACCAGCCATCCCCGCGACCGCGAACAACAGGCCGGTACGTATTTCGACTTGGCCTAGCTTCCAGCGGTGCAGGAAGCCGACGAGCGAGGTCGCTCCGACTGCCGCGAGGGAGATCCCCACAGCCTCCCGCGTAGGAACATGCAGTCCGTAGACCAGGAGCGGAACGGCGAAAAGCGCACCTCCACCACCGGTCAGGCCTAGCGAGAGCCCCACCACCGCTCCAAAGATTAGGCTCAGCCACAACATCGTAAGGTCTCGATCGTTTCATTCGCCGCTCGTTGGTAACGGGTGAGCAGTCTCATTCGCGTCCGGTCCTGGTGACATGAATCGTGTGGTTCGTACTGTTTATGCGTCTTGCTCGACATGTGGAACCCGGCAAGCACCACTCATGCAGGTCGGAATGCCGAGCCACGGCAGAACCCACTTGTTCAGAACGATCCAGCCTGCGAAGAGACTGGCAAAAAACAATATGTCGTACATGACATCACTCCTCTTGAGACCAGGGGAACTCAATTACTTCGTGCAGGAAGCGGTACAAGCAGGCGACTTGGCCCCATCGGATTCTGTCGGCAACTTCGAAGCAATCCACGCCTTGATACCACCGACAAGGTCGCTGACGTTGGTTCGCCCCGCCTCCGCGAGCAGACTGGTGCCAATCGCCGAGCGATAGCCTCCTTCGCAGTGGACCACGACCGGCCGATCCTCGGGCACTTCCGCCATCCGCTGCCGCAAGTGCGTCAACGGGATGTTATGACTGCAAGCCACATGTCCGGATTGCCACTCTTTCTCCGAGCGGACATCCACGACGAACGGACTCGGCGACTCTGCCAATTGTTCGGCCAACGCAGGCGCCGTGATCCGCGAAATCACCCGAATCAATTCGGGATGTGGTTCCAGCGCCGCCAATCCGTCGCGGAGACAACCGGCGACATTGTCGAAGCCGATGCGCCCCAATCGCATCACCGCTTCTTCTTCGTTCCCTGGATCAGCGATCACCACAATCGGTCGATCGTGACTGAGGATCGATCCACACCAGGTGGCATACTTCCCTTTGAGACCAATGTTGATCGAGCCAGCGAGATGCGCCCCTTCGAATTCGGCCGCTTCGCGAACATCGACCAGTTCCGCGCCCTGGTTCTTCAGTCGCACAACGTCATCCACATTGAGCGCTTTCAGGGAACTACGGAGCGTGGCTTCGAGATCCGGCCGCTCTTGTCGATTCTTGATCGCATCGTACACAAAGTAGTCTGGTGCTTCCGGCTGATCGCTCGTCACCAGCGGCTTGAAGTCTTCAAAGCTCATCGGTTGCAAGGCGTAGTTAAAACGCTTCTGTTCGCCAATCGTCGAGACCGTTTCTTTACTCAGGTTCTTACCACACATTGAACCGGCTCCGTGGGCCGGATAAACGAGCGTGGCGTCGGGCAGATCGCGTAACTTGTTGAGCGAGTGGTACAGCATCTCGGCCAATTCGTCCGCCGTGACTCCGATGGAGGCCAGAAGGTCGGGCCGACCAACGTCACCAATGAAGAGCGTGTCTCCAGTGAGGACCGCATGTGGAACCGTGTCACTTCGAGTGCGGTCGAAAACCAGCAGCGAGATCCCTTCGGGAGTATGCCCTGGTGTCTCCAGAATCTGGATACGGACATCCCCCAGTTCGAAGAGGTCCCCATCTTTCACGGACTGGACATCAAACTCAGCTTGAGCACGGGCCCCCATCACGATGCGGGCACCGGCGCGGTTGCGCAGTTCGATGTGACCAGCGAGGAAGTCCGCATGAAAGTGCGTCAGGACGACGTATTTGATCGCGTAGCCCCCTTCCTGAGCGTCACGGAGGTATTGCTCGATGTCTCGCTGCGGATCGACGACCACGGCCTGTTTCGTCCGTTCATCGGCGATCAGATAAGACGCGTGTGCCAGACAACCAAGGTAGTATTGCTTGAGAATCATGATTGACTTACCTCGAAGGGGAATGGCGCGTTGTGCAGCGCGCTGGGTGTTGATCCAATTAACGTTTCCGTGGTTTCGGCGCTGACCTCAGTTGCAACACGATGCCTTCGACGCCGGCGGACAGGGTTCGGTCTTGCTGGTGGAGGTGCCAGGCGGTGTCTTGGGAACTTGATTCCACGGCATCCGGGCGAGCAGCAGGCCCATCCCGCAGGTATCGGTGATCCCGGCAAACACCAGTCCGGCACCCACAAACGCCGACAGCCCGATCCAGTACGGATGTGCGAAAAAGCCCAGAAGCGAGCCAATCAGCACAAGCGCACCGGCTGCGATGCGTACCTGACGTTCGAGCGAAATGGTCTTTTTACCCCGCGCCACCGGTAGCCCCGCCTGGTCCCAGGCCTGCGTGCCCCCTTCGACATTGACCACGTTGGTGTAGCCTGTTGCGAGAAACCTTTCGCACGCCTGATTGCCGCGGCTTCCCGAGCGACAGATCACATACAGCGGCTGTTCAGAGCTATCCCGGCCAACCGCGATCTTCGCCGCGTCGAGTTGATCGAGTGGTACATTTCGTGCAATGTCGACATGAACCTCGCGGTACTCCACAGGCGTGCGAACATCGATCAACTCGACGTTCTGCCCAGACTGCACGAGATCATGTAACTGCTTAGGTGAAATGGTTTTGATGGACATCATTAACTCCTGAAATGTGACTGAAGCATAATATGTCGATAGGTCGGAACCTGTCGATCTATGTGGCAAAAAAAGAGAGCTATTTTCCCGTTCGCGAATCAAAACGATCTTCAATGCATTTGAGAATGTTCTTCAGGTGTGGTTCAGCAACCCGATAGAAGACCTTCCGTCCGTCCTTTTCGCTGGAGAGAAATCCACACCGCTGCATCAATCGCAAATGCTCCGATGCCATGGCGCTCGGTAGCCCACAGGCCTCAGCCAGTTCGCTGACAGTGAAGTCTCCTTGAAGCAACATCTGTACCATTCGCAGACGATGCGGATGGGCCAGTATCCGCAGACATTCCGCCGCTTCACCCAAGGCTTCCAAATCGGTTAGTCGCAGATGTGATTTGCTCAAAGCTTTCTCCTCCCGCATTTCATTATATCGGAAGGTTGCGACATGTCAATTAGTTCTCGCTCGCGCGGTACAAAAGTCTGCATTAGATTCGCATTGCACAATCAAGGTTCGGCGCCGACGATGTCGGTAACTTGTGTCACACAACGGGGGTGGCATCGTCGGTGTCAATTGTCAGACGACCTGAAATTGCCCAACTGGTGATTGAGGGCGCGTACCGGTGGCGCCAGGATGTGGGTCAGAAGTGGATGCGGATGGCAAATCGGGGCGTCACGCAGCGCGTCGAGAGTAGGACTTCAGCACACCACCAAGTCTGGTTTGACAGACCACATCTCTTAGACAGATCATTTCTTGAGATTCAGTCGGTGATTCACACGCAAGTGGAAAATGGTCACATGCCGAGTGCGGCCGCTCATGGTGGTACCAATGCTGAAACTCGCGGTTGATCAGATTGAGATGACTCTGTGATACCACGACAAGCTTGTCGAGACACTCGACCTGCAGGGTTTGGATGAATCGTTCGACGTGCGCCCGCAGATTGGTCGATGCCGGTGTGTTCCGCTTGATTTCCGCGTCGCTTGATTCAAACACCTCGTCGAATTGGTCGGTATACTTCCCGTCGTTGTCCCGCATCACGTACTTCGGTGTGAGTTCGACATCATCTGCGTGCATCAAAAAGTTACGGGCCTGTTCGCATGACCAAGCCGAATCCGGATGTGCTGTGCAGGGTGAGATCCAACTTCGGCGTGTGCCCAATTGCACGAACACGAGGAAATAGAGGTCCACGAATCCTCGGAGCGTCCACATCCGCTTGGTGGCAAAGTCGCACTGCCAGAGCGTATCCGCGTGGACCTTCAGGAACTCGTCCCACGTCCCTTTGCCCCGTTGCGGGCCGGGGGCGAGACCATGTTCCTTGAGAATGTTCTTGACCGTCTGGCGGCTAATCTTCCTGATTCCGAGTTTCCGAAGTTCACCGAGAATGCGGGTGTAGCCCCACGAGTTCTCCTGCGCCAGCTTCACGATAAGTGCTCGGATAACCACGGGCTCCCGAAATGGTGTGCCATAGGAAATAATTCTGAGTGGTTAACAGATTTCATTGACAAAGAGTAGATTCGTTCGCATGCGAAACGCTCTCTTTGATTTTTCACCTTGCATCAAAGAGTTGACAAGATTCGCAAAACCGCATTAAAAGCAGGGTTCGGCGCGCGCTCTCTTTGGCGGCCAAAGAGAGATTCCGTAAGAGGGTTCGGTTCGGGGAGGATCAAGGCACTCGAACAAGAAACACTGAATCACGAGGTGGTGGCATGACGGGAATCACGATCAAGAACGACGTCCACTTCACCTTTGGCCGGCGGTCCAAGAAGGTCCTCCAGACCGTACCGGCGCCCGCCCCAGTTACCGCCCGGGTGCCCCGAGTGGCGAAGTTGCTGGCGTTGGCGATTCGGTTCGAGAAACTGATTCGCGACGGCCACGTCGCCGACTACGCAGAACTGGCTCGGCTCGGGCACGTCACACGGGCAAGGCTGACGCAAATCATGAATCTGCTAGTGCTCGCGCCGCATATTCATGAGGCAATACTGTTTCTGCAGCCGGTTCGGGAAGGGAAGGATCCGATCACCGAACGGGAGCTGCGGCATGTCGTGGTCGAGTTGGACTGGGGGGAACAGCGCGAACGGTGGCAGACGACTGTCCCGAGCACCGATATCGCGGTCGTCAGGGACGCATCGGGTCATATCCGGGAAATAGGTCTTTCAATAGGCGGTTAAGGTCTCAGGCCGCGAAACGCTTCGCGCCTTTTCTGCTAAGAACTTCCTGCATCGACTCACCTCGGACAACCGTAGTGCAGACGTCCACGCCTTTGGAACCTTGTGAAGGAACTTGATGGGCCGCTCTTGAAAGACGTCGCCGAGGCCAAGCCGGATCATGGCACTCCATTCATTTAATGAGAACGAGATTTGTTGTCGGCAAATGCAAAATGCCTGCTGGCGCGATCCGGCAGGCTCTTGGAAAATGATTATGAACTATTGATGCTCTGCATGTTAAGTATCTGCAGTGATCAAATTGAGGTCTTGCAGAGCGTCGACGAATTGAGGAAAGTGCCACATATTTGCTGCCCCCTCAAACGAATTCATGCCGCGACGTTTCGGGTTCGGCCTATCCTTTGCTCAGTGCGAGCAGTTCATATGGCCCCAGCACGTCGTCGGTCGGCCCGCCGTTTTCCGGAGATGCGGAATCGAAGTCGATCACTGTAAACTTCTTCGCCAGCTTGGCCGTGACACGCATGCGGTACTCGATCTTCAGATTGGCAGTTAAGGTCGAGCGGTCAATGCGTGGTGAGGTCACTGCACCTGCAAAATTGACGGCGCCAGTAATGGTGATCGTCGTCGTTGCTTCGATTGTACCAACGACGTCGACCAACCGGCGGCCAAAGGCGTTAGCGGACAACGTGGCCGACGTCACGGCCTGCGGTGTCGCGGTCACTTTGATGAACGTCCCCGCCGATACGAACACCAGTGACGAACCTTCCAGAGCAAACAACAATCCGGCATCGACGGTCAATTCCCCCAAGACCTTCAACGCCAATTCGATTTTGGCCGAGGCTACTGTCTCCGGCAGCTTAATCCCGGCCTTGGCTAGCAGATCGATAGAAAATGACTCGTCGAGGAAGGTCGATTCAAATTCGAGCGGATTCTTCAACCTGATACCCAGGGCGGTCGGCGCGAGCGTCAAAGCGTTCAATTCGCCGACAAAATCCAGCTCGTCCGACTTAAACGTCTCCTCAAACAGAGTCTGTCCCAGCAACTGGGCTTCCACATTGACTTCACTGCCTGAGAAATGCACAGGTACAACCGTCTGTAACGGCGCATCGATATTCAAGGTTGGAGTCAGCGTAAAGAACGACTTCAGCTTTTTGAGTTCCTTGTCGAGCCACTTCACGCCGGTCTTGGGAAGGCTGGCCTGATAATTCAGGAGTGCCGGAGTCGCTTCGTGAAATTCATATTCGCCCGTGGTTCCGTTGTACGTCTTCTTCGCACCACTCAGCCAGGAGGGGACGATTACCGAGCTGATAAACTCGGGCTGATCGCCAAAATTGGTGAGCTGCACGCTACCGACGGTGATGGTGACCGCTGTCGAACCGAGCGGCAGGTCGCCGACATTGCGAGAGGCCGTGAAGACTTGCGGCTGTCCAGCAACGCCGGTCACTGTAGCCTGCAGACGGGTGGTTCCCACAAACACCTGCACCCGGCTCTGATAGAAACTGGCCATGCCGGAAATCTGGCCATCGAACTGGACATTGGCGCTCACATCTTTGAAGAACCGGACCCCTTCCACGCCGACCGAGTTGGAAGTGCCCGCCTTCACCGCCAGTTCGAAATCGATCGCCCCCTGATGCACGACCGACGTCGTGTCCTCTTCCAGCACGTCTCCTGCAGAGTTCTTGGCCTGTACGACGAGGCTGCGGGTCGCGGCCGCAAAGTTCCCCATGTTGACGTTGAAAGTCCATGTATTTGCGACTCCCGGAGTCTTGGTCGCCGTCCCGGATTTATCACCCAGGGTCCAGGTAACACTCGCGACATTTTCGACCGCTTCATCGAGCCGAACGGTGAAGAGGTTGGGCAAATCCACACCTGGCAAGTACGGACCAACGCGTTCCGAATCGATGATCGGGGTGGCCGCGCGGGGGACTGCGCCAAGAGTTGCAGGCGTTGCGGACTCGTAGTCGTTGTACTGCGCCGTGATGCCGATGCGGTTCAGTCCGGGCAGCGTCACATCCAGTTGATATGGGCGGTGGTACCCGAATGGTGCTCGCAAGCCGAAGGCGCCCTCTTCGACATCGTAATACTGGCCGTTGTGCGCGATGACCAGCGTGTAGACGCCATCGTCAGGTGCGACAAATGTCAGGCCGTCGGTCCCCTCGACAGGCTGCATGTCGTCGCCCAGAATGACGAACGTAGGCAGGAATGCATCTGGGGTAAAGGTCCACGAAAAACCGCTACTCGCAGTGAAACTCTCGCCTTCACCTCCACCCTGCGCGATGATAGGAGAACCGACCTCAAGGCCCAGCTCGACAAAGTACTGATTGTAGGCTTCCAGCGTGCTGCGTCCCGAATAGAAGGCCGATGCTCCAAATCGATCGGTGTCAATCACATCACCAGGATCGCCATTTAAAGTCAGGACGCCAGACCGATTCGTGAGAAACTTCAGGAAGGCTGACACCCCGGCAGATCCGTTCACGGCATCTTCGCCGGGAAAAGGACTTTCTGAGGAATTAACGTTCAGAGACCAGCCACCTGACCCATTGAGTAACGACTGGCTCGCACTGATCGATGCCGAGGAAGAAATACTGCCGTAATTGCCGCTATCTGTAGCGGAAGCGGACGCAGATGTGCCACCCGAATTGCTGTCGATGACCCCCTCACTTCCTGCACTTTCCTCATAGGCAACGGCAGTCGCAGTGAGTGCGGTTCCAGTATCGACAAACTGCGCGAAAAAGTCTTCGACCGACAGATGGATCGTCACCGGCTGACCGGCCTTTAAGGTGAAGCTGAACCAGTCGTTGTCATAGCTGTCGATCGACCCGTCGATCGTATACTCACCAGATTCCAGCTCGACGGTACCCCCGGACTCATATGAGGGAAAGTCGTACTGGAGCGCCGGACTGTCATGGTAGTCACGTTCGCTGATGATTGTCGCAGTCAACAACTGTCGAGATTCGAGTGCTTCGATAGAAGTCGCCAGCCGGCGTTTCGCCCGACGTTGTTGATGAGAATTAAACGCACGTCCCCAGCCTCGCACTGGCATCATGTACTCCGCACCGAGCAGTGCAGAATGGCGACTCCTTGCCATCCCACGTGGATTTCGTTGACATAAACAAGAGCGTCAGCCTTTTGCATCCAGTCAGCGGGCAGAACTCCAGACCAAACTTTCTCGAGATACCTTCCGACCCATCCGCAGAATCGGCGAACCAGACCGCAGGAACCCACACGTTACGCTAAAGCCGATCAAGGCAATGTGTTAACCACCTGTTTGCGGTAGAACGCAATTCGTACTGGCACTTCGCAAGGAGTAGTCGTTTTCCCAAGGGGTTATACTTGTGACCTCGACGTACACAGCGTCCGAATCAAGAAACACTGCTTATTTCTTAATTACAGTAATACTCTGGTTAAAGGGTGCGTTTTGCTGGGACGTATTGCTCAATGTCACCTGCAACAATCGCGAGGGAACTCCCAATCCGCCACCTTTTGTCGAGAAGGTCAACCCTCTCAGGAAGGATTGAATCGTGGCTGCAGTGACATTGGTATTAAGCTGGAATTGCCAGACAAACTGACTGCCAATTTTCGTCGGCGCCGGGATCGTTCCCAATGTCGAGGGGAACTTCAACGTGTCCGTCGGCTTCTTCTTGCCTGGTGAGTTCAAGCTGATTGTCAGTGTGCCCCCACCGAGGCTCGTACCCCCGACAACAATCAGCGGCAGCACTTTGACAATACGCGTTGCTTTGTTGGAGACGACTGCGACTGAGTCACTGCTCAATGTCGGGGGAACTGTTTCCGCAACGTCGGTGACCGTGATCGTCAGCGGCTTCTCAAACGTCAGCCCGTCCTGGTCGGTTACCTTGACCCGAATGGAGTAACTATTCTTAGTCTCAAAGTCCGCACTGGGAATGATCTTCAACGCAATATTGGAAATGGCGAAGCTGGCATTGTCAGTCCCGCCGACTCCGGCAACCAGACTGAAGGTAAATGTGTTACCGGAGTCGGGGTCGACCGCACCGAGCATTCCCACGGCGGCGTTCGGTACGTTGTTCTCAGCAATGCTGCTGACCGACAATGAGATATCACTTGGCGCCTCGTTGACATCAGTGACTGCGATGGTGAGCGGCTTCTCAAACGTCAGCCCTTCCTGGTCAATCACTTGAACGCGAATGGCGTAGCTAGCCTTCGTCTCAAAGTTGGTGGTGGGAATGACCTGTAAGGTGTTATTGGAAATCGCGAAGCTGGCGTTGTCAGTACTTCCGATTCCCGCAACCAGACTGAAAGTCAACGACTCACCGGAATTGGGGTCCGTCGCGCTCAGCATTCCCACCGTCGCGTTGGCGGCATTGTTCTCAGCGATTGTGTTGACTGACAACGTCAGGTCTGTGGGGGCTTGATTCACTGGCGTGACTGTGATGGTGAACTGTTTTTCGAAGCTGAGCCCACCCGGGTCGGTGGCCGCGATCCGAATCGCGTAACTATTTTTGGTATCGAAACTCGTGCTGGGGATGATCGATAACGTATTGTTCAAAATTGAGAAGCTGCCGTTGTCATTGCTGCCGATTCCCGCAACGAGGCTAAAGGTAAAGGTGCTTCCGGTATCCGGATCAATTGCGTTTAGCGTGCCGACGGGGGCGTTGGCTGCATTGTGCTCGGCGATGCTGCTGGCCGACAGTGCGACATCAGTTGGGGTCTCATTCAGATTGGTGACTGAGATCGTGATCGGTTTCTCGAACGTTAACCCACCTTGGTCAGTGACTCGGATTCGGACCGAATAGCTGTTCTTCGCTTCAAAGTTTGCGACAGGATTGATCGTCAGTGCGTTGCCTGAAATGGTGAAACTGGCATTGTCGTCGCTCCCCACGCCCGCAATCAGGCTGTAGGCAAAAATATCCCCGGCATTAGGATCATTCGCGCTGAGGGTTCCCACAGTGGCGTTCGTCGCATTGTTCTCGGCGATCGAGGTTGTCGACACCAACAGGTCTGTCGGTGCCAGGTTGACCAGGTTCACGTTGATCGTGAGCGGCCTCTCGAAGGTCAGACCGCCTTGATCCGTAGCGCGGATCCGAATGGAATAGCTACTTTGCGTCTCGAAATCGGTGCTCGGGATGACTTTCAAAGTATTGCCGGTGATCGAGAAGCTGCCATTGTCAGTGCTTCCAGCTCCCGTGACCAAGCTAAAGGTGAAGGTGCCAGTGCCGTCAGGGTCAATCGCACTGAGCGTCCCGATAATCGCATTGGCCGCGTTGTTTTCCGCAATGCTGTTGGCGGACACGGCGAGATCTGTCGGTGCTTCATTGGAGTTCGTCACCGTGATGGTGAATGTCTTCTCGAAGGTCAGGCCATCGAGATCAGTCGCTCGGATCCGAATGGTATAACTCGCTCGAGTTTCGAAGTCTACCGGAGAATTGATCGTTAGCACATTGTCAGTGATGTCAAAACTGTCGTTGTCATCGCCGCCCGGTCCTGTGACGAGGTTGAACGTGAATGTGCTGCCGGCATCCGGGTCCGTCGCAGTGAGAGTGCCGATCGTCGCACCTGCAGCGTTATTTTCGGCGATGCTGAGCGCGGACAATGACAGGCCCGTCGGAGCTTCGTTGACATTTGCAACCGTGATCGTGAATGGGCTCTCGAATGACAGCCCACCTTGATCTGCCACGCGGACGCGGATGGTGTAGCTGTTCTTGGTTTCGAAGTTAAAGTTTGAGGCAGTCCGCAGGTGGCCGCTGCTATCAACCGTAAAGCTGCTGTTGTCGGTGCTGCCGTTGCCGCTGACCAATGTGTAGCTAAACGTATTTCCCGCATCGGGGTCGGTGGTGATAAAGCTGCCCACCGTGGTTGGCGCAGTTTGATTTTCAGCGATCACGCTATTCGTCAGGGCTAGCGCTGTCGGCGCTTCGTTCTGGTTGACCAGACCGATGGTAAAGATTTGCTCCGTGAAGAGACCGCTTTGATCCGTACTGCGCACTCTGATGCTGGCAAAAGCGTTCGTTTCGTAGTCGAACGTACCAGCGGTCAACAGATTGCCTCCGGAGATCGAGAACTTGCTGTTGTCGTCACTGCCATTACCGCTGACGAAGCTATAGGTGAAAGTGTTTCCAGAATCAGGATCGACTGTCGAGAATGTTCCCACTGACGTACCGACTATTGGCAATTCGCCAATAATATTTCCCGCTAGCGCGATGCTGGTGGGAGGGCTCTTGAACAAGCCACTTGTTGTCGATCCTACGTATACATGTCCGGAATCGTCGTTGGGAATCGAGAGATAAAGCGCTGAGTGAGTTGCGTCCTCAACGACAAATGAATTGAGCGCGGGGCTTGGAGGGAGCGGAGCGGCTAAGCTGTTGTCGAGGTTCAATGGGCCGTTCACGCCCGTGACGCTGCTGCCGAAACTGACTGCGACCTTGTTGACCGCTGCTACGTTGTCTAAGTAGAAACTCAGCACAAGGTAGCTGCCGTTGCTGAGCGAAGTAACGTTGGTGCCTACGCCGTTACTTTCCAATGTTCCGACTAGGCTGTTAGTCGAACTGACAACGCCAGAGATGCCGACAGTGCCATCACCGAACGTCACGGCCCCGGCCTCAATTACGTTTCCATTATCCCAAAGCGAGCTGCCAACGACATAATTTCCGCTACTGAGCGCGGTGATTCCAGCCCCCCCCACACCGTCCAATGCGTGGCTGCCCACGAGACTATTGGCCGCGCTCACGGCCCCCGAGATCCCAGTCGTTCCGTTACCAAAGGTTACCGCACCGGCGCCCTCCACCGATCCGTTGTTCCAGTACGGGCTGCTTACGACATAGTTACCGTTGCTCAGCGCCTTCATCTCGGCGTAGCCCACATAATCATTCGTTTGCGTTCCTACGAGACTGTTGGAGGCGGTGACCAGTCCGCTCACGCCGGTCGCACCGTTGCCAAAAGTGGCCGCCCCTGCATTGACGTTCGCGTCGTTGTCCCATTCCGGGCTGCTGACCACATAATTTCCATTGGTCAGAGCGACCACTCCGTAGAGGCCTACGAAGTCATTATTGTGACTGCCTGTGAGGCTATTTGCCGCGGTGACGGCACCAGTCAAACCAGTTACCCCATTACCGAAGGTTACGGCACCCGCGTCGACCACGGACCCGTTGTCCCAAAACCGGCTTTTTACAACGAAGTTACCATTCGTGAGCGCTGTGGCCCCTTCGCTTCCCACCTTATCGTTGGCCTGCGTTCCGACGAGACTATTCGCTCCGCTGACCGTTCCAAACAGGCCCGTCGCTCCGTTCCCGAATGTCACCGCACCAGCATCGGCGGTGGCGCCGTTGTTCCAAACTGGGCTGGCGACGACATAGTTGCCGTTGCTTAATACCGTCACTCCGCCGCCACCGACAGAATCGTCAGTCTGGTTTCCCACCAGACTGTTGCCGGCGGAAACCGTGCCAATGACGCCGGCGGTCTTGCTTCCAAACGTAACCGCGCCCGCATTCACAACAGCGCCATTATTCCAACTGCTGCTCACCACCACATAGTTGCCGCTGCTCAGCACGGTGATTCCACCATTCCCAAGTCGGTCACCGGCTTGACTTCCCACCAGACTATTAGTAGCACTAACATTTCCACTGACGCCCGTTGTGCCATTACCAAATGTGACTGCCCCGGCGTCCGCCAGTGCGCCGTTATGCCACTGGGTGCTCCGGACGACATAGTTGCCGTTGTCCAGGACTGTCACACCATCGTATCCGACGCGATCACCTGCTACGGTGCCCACGAGACTGTTGGCCGAACTGATCGTCCCTTTCACTCCGGTCGTACCGTTGCCGAACGTGACCGCGCCGGCATTCGCGGTCGGGCCATTATCCCAATCCGAGCTGGCGACAACGTAGTTCCCGTTCTTCAACGCGATCACGCCATTGCGGCCGCCAAATCGGGTTCCCACGACGTCGTTCGTCTGACTGCCGATGAGACTGTTCGCCGTGCTGATCGTGCCCGTGATGCCCGTCGTGCCACTGGCGAACGTCACCGCCCCCACATTGGTGACCGCACCGTTGTCCCAGCTTCCGCTGGTGATGACATAATTGCCGTTAGTGAGCACGGCAATTCCACCGCCACCGACAAAATCGTTCGCCTTCATCCCCACCAGGCTGTTGCTGGACGTGATGATCCCCGAAACACCTGTGGTCCCGTTCCCGAACGTTACGGCCCCGGCGTTGTTCAGGGCACCGTTATTCCATTCGTAACTGCTGATGACGTAATTCCCGTTAGGCAGAGCCACGACACCGCTGCTGCCGAGCTGGTCGCTGCCCGTGCTCCCGAGCAGACTATTGGAAGCGCTGACAACGCCATTCAGTCCCGTTGTTCCGTTGACGAAAGTAACCGCTCCGACCGTATTCCAGAAGGCACTCCGTACCAGGAAGTTGCCGTTCGATAGGACCGTGATACCGTCCATTCCTACATGATCATTCACGTGCGAGCCCGTCAGTGAGCTGATCAAGGCGCCCGTCTGACCGTTATATAAATAGACGGCTCCCGCATCCGTGCCACCCAGATCATCATAGGCGGATGTGACGACCACATTGCCGTTGGGCAGTACGGTCACTGAGCTACCGAACTGATTGCCCTCGAAAGCATTGGGGTCGGGCAATTCCGTCGCACCGCCGGCAGCAACCGGCGTCACCGTGATCGTGAAGAACTCGGTGATCGAGAGATTCGAGTCATCTGTACTGGTGACCGAGATTGTGTAGCTGTTCTGGACAGCGGCATCAAGGGGGGAGTTCGTCCTCAGAAAACCCTGGGAGTCGATCGTAAACGCCGCGTTGTCGCCGCCAGCCCCCAAGGTGTAGGCAAAAGTGCTGTAATATTCGGCGTCGGTCGTGGTGAATTTGCCGACGATCGTCCCGGCCAATTTCTTCTCGGCAACCGTACTGGACGACAATTCAATATTGGTCGGCGGAATCGCCACATCAGTCACGTGGATCGTGAAGTCTTTAGTGATAAACAGCCCGTCTTGATCGTAACTGTAGACGGTAATGATATAGGTGCTTTTGTCCTTGAAGTCGAACCCGCTCCCTTGCAGCGTGCCGTCTTCCAGAAGGAAGAATTTATTGTTGTCCCCAAAGTCGTGGAACTCCAAGAAGTACTGGAACGTGTTGCCGGAATCGGGGTCAACCGTCGAAAAGTGTCCGATTGTGCCGAACGGCTGGTGCTCAGCGACTGTGTTGGAAGAGAGCAAGATGTTGGTGGGAGCCTGGTTGACCCCGGTCACATTGACCGTGAAAACTTGCTCGGTAAACAAGCCATCAGAATCGGTGGCTCGGACGCGGATTGAGTAGCTTTGCTTGGTATTGAAATCGAATACCGCGGCCGTTTTGAGTGTGCGTGTTGCACCATTTACAATGGTAAACTTCGGGTTGTCGGCACTGCCCGAGCCGCTGACCAATGAATAGGTGATAGAACTCCCCGGGTTGGGATCGGTCGCGGAGAATGTCCCCACCGTCCTGCCAACCGGTTGTTGCTCTGACACCGTGTTTGAGGAGAGGGAAATGCTAGTTGGGGGCAACGCAAATCCAGTGACTGCCGATCCGCGATAGACGTGGCCCGATCCATCCGTGGGAAATGACGCGTAGAAGGCGGAATGGGAAGGGTCCGGGACGACGAATGTGTCGAAACCTGCGCCAGGGGATGCTCCAATAATGTAGCGCGAGGGAGCCAGTGTATCCTGTAATGACGTCAGTCCATCCTCGAAGATTACGACTCCCTCATTTGAGTCTTGCCCCGCATAACTCAGCGCATTGACGACAAAGTTACCGTTGCTCAGCGGAATAACACTAATGTGAGTATGATCAAGATCGTCGAACTTGATTCCGGTCCGACTATTGTTGGGAGTGATGACCGCTGCGTTGACTCCAACATTTCCATTTCCAAAGGTCAATGCCCCGGAGTCGTGATTCCAGCGGCGGCTGTAGATCAGATAATTTCCATTAGTCAGCGCGGTGATGCCACCAATTGCCAACAGATCTTCCGGGTGATTTCCAACGAGACTGTTGGCCGAACTGACCGCTCCCGAGATGCCAGTTAGTCCGCTGCCTAAAGTCGCAGCACCCGCGTGTTGCAGCGTCCCCGAATTCCAGACGGGGCTGGACACGACATAGTTGCCGGTCGACAATGCCCTAATGCCACCTGCTCCGACTCCGTCACTTTGTTGTGTACCGACGAGGCTATTTGCCGCGCTCACGCTGCCCGCTACACCGGTGGTCCCATTGCCGAAAGTAACCGCACCTGCACCCTTTGCAGAGCCGTTACTCCAGAGGATACTGGTGACTACGTAGTTGCCATTGGCCAGTGGTGTGACGGCGCGCTCGTTTCCTTCAACTGATTCGGCTCCTCCCCCCACCAAGTGCGCAGTTTGTGTCCCGACCAGGCTGTTTGTAGTGGTGACAGCTCCCGTAATCCCTGTCGATCCGCTGCCCCACGTGACCGCTCCGGCACCCTGTGCACTCCCATTGCTCCACGCTGGACTGGCGACTACGTAATTGCCATTGGTTAATGCCGTAATGCCTCCAGTTACGAACAAATCGAACAGCACGTATGTGCCACCTATGGAATCACCCGCTTGTGTCCCTACGAGACTGTTAGTGTCACTGATGGTCCCTTTGACCCCTGTCGTTCCGTTTCCAAAAGTTGCGGCGCCAGCGTCGCTCACGCCCCCATTATCCCACATGGGACTGCCGACTACGTAATTCCCATTAGTGAGTGCCGTAACGGCATGCATGGGGGTAAACTCTGTCTCCAGCGTTCCGCCCACCATGTCATCTGCTTGACTTCCCACAAGACTGTTCGTGACATTGATCGCCCCCACAACACCAGCCGAGCCATTGCCGAAGGTCACAGCGCCCGCATTGCCAATGCCCCCATTATTCCAGCCGGGACTTGCCACGAGGTAATTGCCATTTGTAAGTGCAGTAATTCCTCCCAGAAAATTATATGCACCGTAATCGACATCCCCCCCCACCGAATCATCGTCCTGGGTTCCCACCAGGCTGTTACTAGCACTCACTGTCCCCTTGATCCCAGTCGTGCCATTACCAAAAGTCACTGCTCCCGCATCGACAACGTTCCCATTGTCCCAGGATGGAGAAGCGACGATATAGTTCCCATTACTCAAGGCCGTAACGCCCCGGTTGTGTAGAGCGTACCGGCTGACCGCGTCGTTGGGATGACTCCCCACCAGGCTATTGGTAGACGTAACCGCCCCGGCAATCGCCGTGCTCCCGTTACATAACGTGGCGGCGCCCGCATCGACAATCGAGCCATTGTCCCAGTCGGGGCTGCTGACTACATAGTTACCGTTCGTCAGCAATGTGATACCCCCGTTGCCTACCTTGTCATCCGCATGTGAACCAGCAAGGCTATTCCCGGCGCTAACAACGCCGACGATGCCGACCGTTCCATTGCCGAATGTCACCGCCCCCGCGTCAACGACAGTACCGTTATCCCAATCGGGGCTACTGACAACGTAGTTGCCAGTACTCAGGGGCATGATCAAGGCACTGTTCATGTCACCCGAATGCGAACCGACGAGACTGTTGCTCACACTGACAGTCCCGCTCACCCCGGTCGTCCCGTTGCCGAATGTCACTGCCCCCGCGTCTGTGACGGCTCCATTATCCCACGACGGACTGATGAAGACAAAATTGCCGTTGCTCAGAGCGATTACGTCTCGCGAGCCGATGCTATCGCCAGCGTGAGAGCCCAGGACGGTACTGATCAGCGCGCCGGTCTGCCCGTTGAACAAGTAGACTGCGCCGGCGTTGTTGCCCCCCGCATCATCGTTCGGAGACGTGATCACCACATTCCCATTCGTCAGCACGGTCACACTGTCGCCGAATTGATTTCCCGCTGCGGGATGTGGGTCGGCAAATTCAGCCGCCGTCAGCAGAAGACGCGGTTCGAGAAGTTGAACACCAACCGAAAAGCTCGATTGAAAGCTTCGAATCCGCGAAGTCCGACGATGCGCCTGAGCGCGGGACGTCAGAATATTGCGGCAACGAGCCATCCACTTGGAGAACATTCCCATCACACTTTATCTTTCGCGCTTTGAAGTATCGTCGAGGATGCATTCGGTACTGGTGAGAAGAGACTGACAGGCGGATTTGGTACTTGATTCTGGCACGAGTCCAATCTGCCTCAAGGAAGACGACCGCTGTCAAAGCAATCGACGGGAGCGGTCTCTCCGCGCGGCATTCGGCCGATCGCGAAAACAGCCTGGCAGCCGGTCAACTCTCCGGTTTCCGGCAAGGCAATACGCCGATGACGATGGATGAGTCGCAGGCTCTGCGAAGAGTGGATACCTGAAACAAAAGTTCATATCGGCGCGTCAGTTCGGTAGTGAATTCAGCGTCGTTCACAGTGCCGATGAGCAGAAGGCCTTGGCGTGCGAACCTTTCGAAAAGGCAAGACTAGAGGTCCATAATCTGGAGTTTGCGGAAATTGGCAATTCGTACCGCTTTTTTTCAAGAAAACCGAATGAAGTTTGAAAAGACCGTTGCTGGCATTGCGTGATCGGCGGTGTTCAAGTCCAGGCGTGATGGCCTGCTCGGTTATATCTGTTTGTGAGATAATGAGTTGCGGCTTGCTGTGAATCGTAGTTGGCGACGAATCGAACCTGATCCAAGAGATTCGCCAAATTGAGTTGATTTGCGTCAAATCGTGATTGCTCAGGCTTCGAGAGGACTTTAGACTGGCGTCCGGGGCAATGACTATAGATCTCGCGGCTCGACGAGATAAAGGACTTGAACGTTGACTACCTCAGACGCCGAGGTGGCCGCGCTGATCGTTGAAGCGCGTCACGGTTCCGCTAGTGCGATCAACAAACTCTGTTTCTGGTTGATACCGACCTTGCAGGCTTTTACTCGCGGCAAGGTGGACGGCCACTTGCGCACGAAGATTCCCGAGTCCGATCTCATCCAGGAATCGTTGCTGGGAATTGTCAAAACATTCGACAATTTCCAAGGTCAGACGAAGTCTGATCTCGTGCTTTGGGTGCGCGGCATCCTCAATAACAAAACGCTGGAGCTTCAGCGGCGTTTCCTCGGTTCCGAGAAGCGAGATATCCGCCGCGAGCACCGTGACGATCCAAAACATTCCAGCCATGCCGACCGGCTGTTCGCCGATCTAATGGCTCCCGCGCTGGACCGCCTGATCACGGCGGAAGAGGCGGCACGAGTCCGATTTCTTACCAGTCAGCTTCCTGAACATTACCGCCAAGTCATTGAGTATCGATTCCTGCACGACCTGTCATTTCCCGATATCGCGGAGGCCATGAATCGTACAGAGCCTTCCGTAAAGAACATCTTCGTTCGGGCCATGGAAACGCTGGCTCGGGAATTAAGTACGTAATGCTCGTTCCTGGAGGATTTGCGTCGGCAGTCGATTCTCAGATCCATCTTCTGCCTTCAGGTGCTGGATACATACCGACCGGGTTGCGACGGGAATTCGAAATGAACCATGCTGAATCAACGTCAGGAATACCGGACCCGCCAGACCGGACCCCGACTGCGAAGGACCTGCTGACGTCCGCTGCAGACGGAACTGCAGATGCGAACGAAAGCGCCCCATCCGATGCGGAACTCGCGCACTGGGACCTGTTCGGCCACTTTGTGCAATCAGCGTTGCGCTACCAGGAGAGAAGCTTAGAACCCGTCGTTGTCGACTATATCGGGCCCTTCCAGGTAATCGAGGTGCTGGCGCAGGGAGGTAACGGGACCGTTTATTTAGCTCGAGATCCAGCCCTTCCCCGAACGGTTGCCGTGAAAGTTCCCCGTGCCGATCTGCTCTCGGTAGCAGGAACGCGCGAACGCTTTCTGCAGGAAGCCAAGCTAGTCGCCGGTCTCAAGCATCCGCAAATCGTCGAGATTCATCAGATCGGTGAATGGAACGGGCAACCATTCCTGGTGTTTGAGTACTGCGATGGTGGATCATTATCTAACTGGTTGGCCACTAGGCATCAAACGCTTTCTCCGCAGGCTTGTGCGGAGATCTGCAAGCTCCTGGCGAGCGCCGTGCAGCACGCCCACTCCCAAGGAATTCTGCATCGAGATCTCAATCCACGCAATGTGTTGCTGTCAGCGGTCCCTCAGAATAATTGGTCGGCCCTCCAAGATGAATTCCCTTTTGTCATTAAACTCTCGGACTTTGGCCTGGGAACCTGGCTTAATCCCAATCCCGATGCGGTGGAAACTCAAACGGGAGCGGTTGTCGGGACCATTCCTTATATGGCCCCCGAGCAGACCAGCGGCACGTCGAAATTCCTGCAGCCGACGGTTGATGTGCACGCCCTGGGGGTCATCCTATTTGAATTGCTGGCCGGTTCGCGTCCCTATTCTGGAGACACGCCCCTGGAAACACTCCGCATGATCCAGGAGACTGCCCCGCCAATGCTCCGCCGTGTTCGACGTAACGTCCCGCGCGACCTGGAAACCATTTGTCTCAAATGCCTGGAAAAATCTCCCCGTCAACGCTATCAGTCAGCTCAGCACCTCGCAGAAGATCTGGATCGCTTTCTCTCACAACGCCCCATCCTGGCGCATCGTGCCTCGCTCACGACACGTGCGGTGCAGTGGATGACACGACATCCGCTTGTGGCATTTATGTCGGCGTTGATTTGTCTGCTCTGTGGCCTGATCGGAATCGGCACGGCCTGGTATTCTGCGCGGCTGGCGCACTCCATCCGGACGGCCAGTCAATTAAAATCCCAATCGCTCGAGTATCAAGACAAGGTCCAGGACATGGCCTACGCAGGCCAGATTCGACGCGCCCAGGAGTTGCTGGAGGCAGGTTACGACTTCGCCGCCGGAGAGTTATTGCGACAGTGGATTCCCACAGCACAGCAACGGGACCGCCGCAATTTCGAATGGTACTATCTGAACCAGGCCACAGGCGGCCAAAGAATGATATTGCGGCGACAGCCGTCATCGGAGGACAGCATCTATTGTGCGAGTGTTTCTCCGGATGGCAAATCTCTCTATCTGGGAACCGAATCCTCGATCGAGCAATGGGATCTGCGGCAACGCCGCCTGACTCAAAAGCTGAAGCTGACGGATAATCACCCCAGTGTGCGTGACATTTTCGCGGCCAGGAATGGTGACTTGTACTTTAGCAGGGGCGGACTATCGGGAATTTATCGTTGGTCAAAAGATCACAATGCCGAACGCGGACCGCTGCGGCCGCCGGTCGAGGAAACGCGCTATTGCAATCGCGTCACAATGCCACTCGATGAAGACCAGATCATTTCGCTCACCAGCCACGCTCCCCCGTTTCACCCTCCCACCACTGTCCAGTCAATGGACGTTAAGACTGGCAAAGTCATCTGGGAAATGACTCCTCCTAATCTGCATGCCTTCGATCTCGTCGTAGACAATAAATCCAAGCGCATCGTGATGATTGTCGGTTTTCAATTATTAGTGCTGACTTCATCGGGTGCGATCGTTCAAGCAATGGATGTACCCGGCGAAACTTCTCAGCCTCTCTCGTTAGCCCTTTCGAAAGACTGCGAGAAACTGGTGATTGCTTTAGAAGATCGTGGCTTGCTCCTGTGCCAAAAAAACGGCGTTGGAAATTGGGAATCAGCAGGCGAACTTCCCATACAACGTCAGGTACCAGTAGCGCTTCCATCAGACCGGGCGCCGTACTGGTTCACATTACGTAATCCGATCGCATTCTCATCGGATAATAACCGACTGTTTTCAGCTTGTGACACCGAATTGCATCTCTGGGATGTGAATCGTCGCTCTGAACTTCAAGCACTCAAACAGCTGCCCAATCCTGTCAGAGCATTAAAACTTCTGCCTGGCGGGAATACGGTCGCGTGGGCATCCGCCCTCGAAGTTGGCTTATGGCAACCGCAAGCCCGATTTCCATCGCTGGCCGGCCATGCCCGAGAAACGTGGGCGGTCAGGTTCTCGCCGAACGGTCGATTACTGGCCACAGGCAGCGACGACGAAACGATAAAGATCTGGGACGCGCATTCCGGTCAGGAATTGCAAACATTTCGAGGTCACACCGCGACTGTCAGCGCTGTCTCTTTTTCCCCAGACAGTCGTCAAATCGCATCTTCCGGACTGGACGGAACGATCCGTATCTGGAGCTTGGATCAAACATCACAACCGGAATCGCAGACACTGCGCGGACATCAGGGGACAGTGAGATGTCTGGACTGGTCTTCCGACGGCCAAAGCTTAATCTCAGGTGACTACATTCGCAAAGGTCCCTCTGGCGTGATCGTGTGGGATCTTAAGCAATTACGTCCGCAACAGACCTGGCACGATCAGAGACTCCGAATTCGTGCCGCATTATTCCTGAAGAACGGTCGCGACTGCGTGACCGTCAGTGAGGACATGACGGCGATCCTCAGAGACGTTCAATCTGGAAAGATCAAACGGACGATACGCGACCGAGAGCAATTCCATTCAGCAGTGCTGCTCAACGCAGACCGCTGGCTGGCTACCGGCAGCCGATCGGGAATCGTATCCATCTGGGAATTGGAATCAGGAAAACTAATCAGGGAATTGCGCGGCCACGCCGTCTCAGTACGTGCACTTACCGTGTCGCCCGATGGCGAATTAATCGCCTCCGGCAGCGAAGACACAACCGTACGCGTTTGGGATCTGGCTAGCGGCGAGTGCCTGTTGATTCTCAAGGGACATTCCGCGCCAGTTAATAGCGTTGCGTTCTCGCCCAGCGGTGCGGTTCTGGCAAGTGGCGCCCACGACGGCAGCGTGAAAATGTGGCACGCGCCTCGAGTAATGTCCCCGTAATTGACGACTTCCTCTTTGGAGAAGTAAGAGACATGTGCCATGAGACGGACATTTTTCATCGGTACATTGCTAGCAGTCGGTTCTCATCTGAAAGTCGCCGCATATATACATGGTCCGCAAACTGCCGCTCCATTGACGAGCTGTTAACCCTTTGCTCGACGGTTCGACCAGCGTCGATCTTGTCGTCACAGGCGAGAACATCGCGAACACTTGCAACTACTGGATTCAAAGCGACTTACCGAATCCGGTCACACGCGACTCCTCACTGGGAGAGTTGTGTACGGGGAACTTTTCCGACCAATTGAAGAACCGAGTCATTTTCGGTTAACACGGGCCGCTCCGAAAGATTGATTTCGGACGGCCCATGGTCATTTTTTGAGGCTTGTTCCGCCGCTGTCGGATTCGCTTCCGGGAACAGCTTCAGGGAATAAGTTCCGGCGTCTTTCTTTTTGGTCGTGCCAGTCAATTCAACGACCTCAATGAAATGCTGGATGATCTGTCTTTGCTCATCCGCAGAGGCCTGATCGAGAATCTCTGCGACTCCCTGCCAGGTCTGCAGGAACTTTCGCGCCTGTTCGTTTGTCCGCTCGATCGGCCGCTGACGATCAGCGAGCCGCCGCAGTTCCAGTGGCGGAAAGGCACTCTCACTCGATTCGACTAGAGGCGGTCTGACCGGCGGTTCATAGAACCACAACCATTTTCCCGTTGGCTTCATTTGATTCCATGACACGGTGAGCATCCTGGATGTCCTCGAAACGGAATACGCGTGACGGCTTCGCCCGATAACGGCCCGCCTCCACGTCGGCCGCGATCGTCTGGAGGGGCACGTCCGACAAGGGGAAGTCCGGCTTCCCAAATACGAAGCTGCCGAAGAATGTCAGGTAGACACCGCTCGCCATCTGTAGCAGCGGATTGAAGTTGGGGATTGGCTCAAGGCCACCCAGCCACCCGGCCAGGCAGGCGCGGCCGCCTCGGCGTAGCATGGCGAGGGAATCGAGGATGGTGCTGTTGCCGACCAGGTCGAGCACGGCGTCAATTCTTCCGGCCTCGGCGATCCGTTTGGAAAGGTCAGGCCCCTCGACCTCGGCTCGGATCGCTCCGAGCGCCGTGAGCATCGAAAACCGGTCCTGGCTGCGGCTGGTGGCGATTACCTTGGCCCCGGAGTTAACCGCCATGTTGACGGCCGCCTGCCCAAACGACGAGGTTGCCCCCCGGATGACTAGTGTCTGGCCCGGCGCTACCTCCAAGTTGCGGAACAGGCATGTCCAAGCCGTGGCATAGGTCTCCGGAATCGCGGCCAAGTCCGACCACGAAAGCCCCGAATCGATTGCTGCCACGTTCGTCACGGGGGCGCGAGTGAACTCGGCGTAGCTGCCGTTAATCGTCCGCCCCAACCCACCCATCAAGGCGGCCACCTTGGCCCCCGCGACAAACTCACCCCCGGGGCAGGATTTGACAATACCGACGCACTCAATGCTGCTGACGTCTGCGATCTCGGCCCACTCACCCTTCCGCATATGCAATTCGGCATGGTTGAGGCCGAACGCCTTGACCTCAATCACCACATGGCCGATTTCAGTTTGCGGCTCAGGGATCTCGCGGATGACCAACTTCTCCGGTCCGCCAAACCCCGTCCTGAGAATCGCTCGCATGTCATTCCCTCCCGCGGCCTTGGTTGCGCGTTGCCGACATTCTGAAATAACCACCTAAATTGGTCCTTGCATCCTGGGTAGCAGTAATTTGAACGAGCAGACGGCCCACATCAAGATATGAATTGCACGCGTCGGTCGCATCGACCCGAGGCAGTCGAGCTACTCCGAATCGCCCACGTTTAACCCCAACGCATGCGTTCGACGGAGAGGACGTATTCGATCCGGGTCGGGCAAACGCACCAAACGCGAATTGTGGCGTCGACGCGGGGCAGCCCAACGTCTTGCCGAGGAGGATGCACGTTGTAGACCGCCGATATTTGGACCTCAATCACGGAAATGAGGTTCCTATTGATGAGATCAGTATCCACCCTGCAACGGGTTGAGCGTATATCACGGACGACTACGGTTTCCCGAATGCCGTCTCGTGCAGGTTGTCGATCCCTTTCCACGCCCAGGCCCTACGAAACACTTCGCAGACCCCTTTGGCCCCCGCTAGGTAAGCCTTGCGATATTCTTCCAGGGTGCCGTTGATGTCGAAGTTGTCGAGTGGAAACGTGTCCACATATAACAAAGACACCGTTGAGAGAATCGCCTCCGCGGTCCATACGAGCAGTACTTAATTGCAGGCTTCCCACCTCACAACTCCATAGACAGGCGCAATGCTGTGGCGGGCGTGAGTGCCGCTGGCCCCATGAACGACCGAAACGCCACACGAATCAATCGCGGGCGTTTGGTGCCGAGTTGAAGCTCGGACGGTCTCAGTTTTAGAGTTGACTATTTCGCGGCCGCATTCAATCCAAACCGACCGCGATCAGTCTTGGCGAACCGAGTGTCGGCCCCCTTGGTGTTGATCTCGCGTAGTATCGCGGCATACAGCGTCGCGTGCGGCGTCTGGCCGCCGGGACTGGTCCAATATCCCTTGGCGGACATGGCGTCGATCATTTCCTTCGTGGCCATCGGTTCGGTTGCTTCGCCCAGCACTTTCGCGGCGGCGTCCAGGGCACTCATCTTCTTCGGTTGCTCGTTGGCTGGCGTGACCTTCTTGGGCTTGCTGGTCGTTCGCTTGGTTGGTGCGGCCTTGCTCCCCGTGCCCTCTTCAGCATCCCGTTCGCGCTGGCAGACCGCTCGGTACTCCTTGAGCTCGGCCGCGGAGAGTTGCTTGTTGAACGATCCCACCAATTCCTCTGTGGCGTCGCCCACCGCCTGGCCGTCCTCGGTCCGCTGCATCGTGACCACGTTGTCGTCGCCGACCTTCTTCTGCTTGGCGTTGGTGCAGAACCAGAGATCGCCGCCGAGGTCCTGGTAGAACCCGCCCTTCTTGAACGTGACGGGTTGTTGAATCGTAGCGGGCTTGGTCTTGGTAGTTGTCTTCTTCGCCATGTTTGTGCTCCCGTTTTGAATCGTCGGCGGTTGTTGGCAGGCGACCTTCGTCCGCCGTCTCCCTCGTCGAGCGACTTGTAACGAGTCACACAGTTACCTCAGGTGCGGAATGACATCCAGCGCTGTTTCGCAGGATTCCAGAAGCATTTCAGAGGACGTCACGTTTCGCGAGGGGCCACCCGATTCCTGAAGCAAAGTCTTTTCACATCAAGTCTCCCGTCTCAACGAAATGTTGTGGGGAGAGCAAGGATTGCGTTAGTAACAGAGAATTGTTCGGGAAGTTCCAAAGCTGAATTGTAATCACAGGTAAGGCCAGGCCGAATGAGTGATGTAGCCGGACAGGTACGTGGTTGGAGGCTTATCGCGTTCGAATTCATTTGCAGGAACGGTAATATCGCTAAGGCAGATGCCAGCGTGGTCCGCACTCCGCGCCTACGATAGAATTGAAAGACCAGGCAACCCAAAGGGAACGAGTGATTGATCCATGGAAGACTCAGAAAAAACAGGAATATTCGGACCCGCACACATGCAACCGGATCCGGTTAGCAGGAAGGACACCCTGCCCGCCCATATTGGTCGTTATCGACTTCAGAAAATTCTAGGACAGGGAGCTTTCGGGATCGTCTATCTAGCTCATGATGACACCCTGGAACGTCTCGTCGCGATCAAAGTGCCGCACCACAGCCTCGTCGCCGAGGCGGGTCAGGCCGACGCCTATGTTGCCGAGGCGCGTACTGTCGCGAATTTGGATCACCCGCACATCGTTCCGGTGCATGACGTGGGCCGGACCGAGCAATTCCCCTGTTTTATCGTGTCGAAGTATATCGACGGATCCGATCTCCTGACGAAGCTCAAGCATTCGCGTTTTACTGTGCAAACGGCAGTGGAACTGGTCGCGACTGTTGCCGAGGCGTTGCATCATGCGCATAAGCAAGGGTTGGTGCATCGCGATATCAAGCCGGGTAACATCCTGCTCGACCAGCAGGGCAAGCCGTTCGTCGCGGATTTTGGCATGGCTCTGCGAGAAGAGGATGTCGGCAAAGGGCCGCGATTTGCCGGCACACCGGCCTACATGAGTCCGGAACAGGCTCGTGGCGAAGGTCATCGAGTCGACGGACGGTCGGATATCTTCAGCCTGGGGCTCGTGTTTTACCAGCTATTGGTCGGACGCTTACCATTTCGAGGCAAGACTTCGGAAGAGCTGCTGGATCAGATCGCCAACTTTGAACCGCGTCCTCCGCGGCAATGCGACGACAACATTCCGAAAGAGCTGGACCGCATCTGTCTGAAAGCGCTATCGAAGCGGACCTCGGAACGCTATTCGACCGCGAAGGACATGGCAGACGACCTGCGGAGTTTTCTCAGCCAGTTGGCGAATCCGAATTCTCCGCAACATCATTCCGTGACGAGCGCAACGGTTTTGTCAGCGCCCGTGACCATGGGCTTGTCGGGTTCATTCATCGCTCCCATTGCATCCATCGTCGAGAGCCTGCCGATCAAAATTGTACCCAAAGGACTGCGGTCCTTTGATACCCGCGATGCCGACTTCTTTCTGGAGTTACTCCCTGGACCACGAGATCAAGGGGGCCTGCCTGACAGCATTCGTTTTTGGAAATCTCGGCTGGAAGAGACAGATTCAGACCAGACCTTTGCGGTCGGGTTGATCTATGGACCGTCAGGCTGCGGAAAGTCTTCGTTGGTGAAGGCCGGCTTGCTGCCGCGGCTGTCTGACGATTTGATCACGATCTATGTTGAAGCCACAGCTTCTGACACAGAATCGCGGTTGTTGAACGGCTTGCGGAAACGATGTTCCGCATTAGCTCACCACTTGACCCTCAAAGAGTCATTGGCTGCTCTGCGGCGTGGGCAAGGATTGTCCGTGAGCAAGAAGGTCGTCGTAATTATTGACCAGTTTGAGCAATGGCTGCATGCGAACAAGGGTGAGCAGCATGCCGAACTGGTCCAGGCATTGCGCCAATGTGACGGTGGCCACGTGCAATGCATCATTATGGTGCGTGATGACTTTTGGCTGGCAGTGAGCCGATTCCTGCGGGATCTGGAAATCCATCTTCTGGAAGGGCAAAACAGTGCTCTGGCGGACCTGTTTGATGAGGATCATGCGCGGAAGGTGCTTGGGGCGTTCGGGCGGGCGTTTGGCAAATTTGCTGAAAAGAATAAGGAGCACGAAGCGTTCGTGAAGCAGGCTGTCGCGGGCCTGGCTGAGGAAGGCAAAGTGATCTGTGTGCGACTGGCATTATTTGCGGAGATGATGAAAGGCAAGTCCTGGACCCCGGCCACATTGAAACAGGTGGGCGGGACTGAAGGCGTCGGGATTACCTTTCTGGAAGATACTTTCAGCGCGGCCACGGCTCCCCCGCAACATCGTTATCACCAGCGCGCGGCGCGGAATGTCCTGAGGGCTCTGCTGCCCGATTCTGGCACTGACATCAAAGGACACATGCGGTCCCAATCGGAATTGCTGGTCGAGTCGGGCTATGGCAATCGTCCGTCCGAATTTGAGGATCTGATTCGCATCCTCGACGGTGAGCTCAGGCTGATTACGCCCACTGACCCCGATGGGAAAATTGACGGAGACGATTCAACGCCAGCGGCCCAGTCGGCACAGAAATACTATCAGCTGACGCACGACTATCTGGTCCCCTCCTTGCGGGCGTGGCTCACTCAGAAACAAAAGGAAACGCGCCGGGGACGGGTAGAACTCCTGCTACAAGACCGGGCCACCGTCTGGAACGTGCGGCCGGAAAACCGTCAGTTGCCGTCATTGCCGCAATGGTTCCGGATCAGATGGTGGACGAAGAAGCGGAATTGGACCGTCGCGCAGCAGAAAATGATGCGCCAGGCGAGCCGCTACTATTTGACTCGTGGTGCGCTGGCAGCGGTCATCCTGGTGGCGATGGCGTTCGGCACCCGGGAGGCATTTGGACGCTGGGAGGGAAGGCGACTGCGAGACCGATTGATGGAGTCGACGGTGGCCGATATTCCCGGAATCGTCCAGGACATGCTGCCCTATCGCCGCTGGCTTAACCCCTTGCTGCACGATGCGGCGGCCCAGGCTCGTCAGGATGGCAACTCCCGCAAAATGCTGCAGAGCAGCCTGGCGTTGTTGCCTTTCGACTCGACGCAGTTGGATTACTTATACGAACGGCTCTTGCTGGCCGAGCCCGCGGACTTGATGGTAATCCGGGCTGCGCTGGTCGATCATAAGGCAGAACTGTCGAAGCGTTTATGGACGTTGTTGGCTAATCCCAAGAGCGATCAGAATCAGCGATTGCGTGCTGCGTGTGTGCTTTCGCTGTTCACGCCCGATGACTCTCGCTGGCAACAAGTGAATGGCGATGTTGCGGCGACGCTGGTGACTCAGAAACCGTTTGTGATTGCTCAATGGACGGAGGCCCTGAAGGGGGCCGGACGATGGCTGTTGGCTCCGCTGGCCGATTTCCTGGTGGATGACCAGTGGAGCGTTTCGGACATCGGTTTGCTCAGCAGTGTGTATTCGACCTATGCTCGCGACTTGCCCAATGCCTATACCGCGTTGGAGCAGCGGCTGTCCGCAGCTGGCGGGCCGGCGACGACCGCGGAAACGCAGAATTCTGCGATCAACACACAGGTCAGGATTGGATTGGCGTTAATGGCGATGGGGCAGGGAGGGAAAGTCTGGCCGCTGCTGAAGCACGGTTCCGATCCTACGTTGCGGAGCGAACTCATCGAACAGTTGAGCCTGGGCGGAGTCGATCCCAAATTGTTGCTGGCGGGACTGGATGCAGAATATGAACCGTCGACCAAGCGGGCCATCCTGTTGAGCCTGGGGCAGTTCGGTGTGGACCACCTGTCACTGGCCGAGAGACGTAATCGATTGTCGCAGTTGATCGCGATCTATCGCGATGCGCCCGACGCCGGAATGCACGGTGCCGCCGAATGGCTGTTGCGGCAGTGGCAGGCGACCGACGATATACAGGAAATTGACAAACATCTCGCGACCGGCAAAGTGGAAGGGAGTCGGCAGTGGTATCTCAATCGGCAACGGCAGACGATGATCGTGATTTCCAAGCCGGATGAGTTCTGGATGGGCAAAGGGGACAAACGTCATCGGATGCGCCTCGGCCGCAGTCTGGCGATCGCCTCCAAGGAAGTGACCATCGAGCAGTTTCTCCGCTTTCGGAAGGCGCAATACTATACCCGAGCCTACGCGCCGACGAACGATTGCCCGATTCTGGAAGTCAGTTGGTACGATGCCGCGGCCTACTGCAACTGGCTGAGCGAGCAGGAATCAATTCCTCGTGAGCAATGGTGCTACGTGCCCAATTCGAAGGGTCTGTATGCGGCCGGAATGACGACGGCTTCCGGGTTTCTCAGCAAGGAAGGCTATCGACTGCCGACTGAAGCGGAATGGGAATATGCCTGTCGTGCGGGTGCCGAAACGGCGTTTGCGTGGGGACGAAATGAGAACGTCCTGGGAAGCTATGCGTGGATCAAAACCAATTCGTCGGGGAAGAATCATCCCGTAGGTTCGCTGAAGCCCAATGATCTGGGCTTATTCGACATGCACGGGAATCTGTGGGAATGGTGTCAGGATCTGTTCGTGAAAGCCGATGACTCGAAGATGCCGCCCATGCGAAGCGTCGATGAAATTGACGACCGCATTGCCGTGGACGACAAGCAGCACCGAGTGTTGCGTGGCGGCTCACACGGCGTTCAGCCACCGAACGTTCATGCGGCATTCCGGTATTCTTTTGAGCCGACGAGCCGCAATTTCTACAGCGGTTTTCGAGTTGCCAGAACGTTAGGGGCGTCACCGAAATAGTTGCGGAATCTCGTCAGAGTTCCGCCGTCCTCTCCAGGCTTTGGGAGCGCAACTCTGACGAGATTTCGCTACACCAATCTTGGCAGCCTATAAAAAAGTTCCTCCGGTCCACGTGACCTGACGCGTTTCATCAACTGGCAAATACCAAGACCGATTGCAGTGCCTCCGTGCTCTTGAGAGCGCTGTCGTCGGTCACGACGAAGGAGACGACTCGGGTGGTCACGGGCAGTCCCTTCTTTTTCGCGGAGAAAGTGATATTTCGCAAGACCGCCTGGGCCATTGCGGGTGTGGCCGAGCTATTCAAATTGATCGTTAGCGCGCCGCCGGCGGCACCCCCGGAGAATGTCCCGATGATCGTTTTGCCGATGCGCACGTTGTTCTTGGACGTATTCACCTGGCCGGCGCCCGTCCCTTGCTTGGCGATCTTCAATGTATCCGTGGGACCAGCTCCGCTGTTGAATTTGACAACGATTGAGCCTCCCCCGAAATTCGCAGAATCGGCATCTGTCACAGTGATGCCGCGATCGATCACGACGACTTTCCCTCCCGAGCTTAGACTCGGACTAACGGACGTTTGCACAACGGGAGGGGCGCTCACAACGGCGCTGAGTGTATATGTCCCCGAGCTGGCGCCGACCGCTTCCACTTTCAGGTAGAGTGACCCATTCGCGACGGGTTTGAACACGATCTTCGCGGGGACGCCACCGCCGCCGTTGGACTGTGTGCGCAGGACGGTCGTGCCATCGATGTCAAACAGAGTAATCTTGAAGTCTTTTAACCCCGCTGCACCGCTGCTGGGCAAGACGTTCAGGACGTAGGTCGTACCAGGGACCTTCGTAAATTGGAACCAGTCCGCATCACCGCTCACCTCCAGGTTTCCGCTGGTCGTCGACGGAAAGGTGATGAATGTGGCGGTCTGCGGCGTGTTGCCGTGATCGTCCTCATAAACAGTGATGGTGGCGGTTGTGGCATTGCTTTTACCGTATCCATCGGTGACGTGATAAATGAAAGAATCGGTACCGACATAACCGGTATCAGGAGTGTAGGTAAACGATCCATTCGGATTCAGTACCAGTATGCCGTGTAAGGGGCCAGCTCCGGTACCGCCGCCCCCTCCACCACCATTGCCCGGCCCGCCGCGCAAAGCCGTCAACTGATCCAGATCAAGATCGGTATCGTTGGCCAGTACTCCCGGTCCTGCGACGACGAGCGACTGGTTCTTCTCGACGACATAAAAGTCGGCGACCGCAACCGGCAGTCGATTGGACGGGTTGGGTTGTATGGTCACGCTCAGGGGGCTACTTGGTGAACTGAAATTTCCGGCAGTATCGATCTGTTGAACCGTGTAGTTGTAAGTTCCTGGAGGCGCGGACGGATCAGTCAAGGAGTTCAATCCCGGCGTCGCGTTCAACAGTATTGCGACGACGATTTCTCCTCGCAGAAGTTCGACTGTCGCACCCGCTTCGATACTGCCGATGTCAAACGTGGGCGAAGGATCCTTCGTCATGTTGTCGGTATTGCTGGTGCCCAAATCGCTGGCCGTCTGCAGGTCAAGTTGCGTGGGCATCGCTGGGGGGGTGGTTTCGACGACGACTGTCAGCGGAGTACTGGCTACGCTGACGAGGCCCGCGAGGTTGCGTTGCCGGACGGTGTACGCCAGCGTGCCGGCAGGAGCTGATGGATCCGTTAGCGAATTGACGCCGGCGGTCGCACTATCGAGCGTACTGACGACGACATTGTTGCGAAGGAGATCGACACTGCTTCCCTCAGGAATACCGCTGATATTAAAGGTCAGAACGGTCGCACTGGTCAGGTGGTCGCTATCACTATTCCCCAAATCACTGTCGGCCTGCAAAGTCGGAGCGGATGGTGCCGGAGGCGCCGTGAGACTGATGGTGACACTCAGGGGGAGGCTGAGTGAACTGGCATTTCCAGCCAGGTCAGTCTGGCGCACGGTGTAATTGAAGGTTCCCTCAATAGCAGTCAGGTCTGACAAGCTGACCGTACCGGCCACGGCGTTGCCTGTCGATTCGACCACGACGCCGTCTCGCAACAGCTCTACAGTCGCACCCGACTCGATATTTCCGAGGTCGAAGACTGGTGTTGTCGAAGTGGTGATATTATCCGCATCGCTGATGCCGGAATCGCTGGCACTCTGCAGGTCCGGCAAATCAGGCTGGTCTGGAGCGGCCGTGTCGAGAGTGATATTCACCGGGTTGCTGGCCGCGCTATTGGTACCTGCGACGTTACGTTGACGAGCAGTGTAGACGGAATCACCCACCAGGCCAGACGGGTCCGTAAGCGAAATCGTGTCCGCTCCCGCGATGTTTACGGTGACGATCACAAGACCGTTGCGCAGCAAATCGACGGCATTACCGGGCACGATGCCGCTGACGTTAAATACCAGCGTCGTGCTGTTGGTGATTCCGTCGCTGTCGCTTTGCCCGCTATCGCTGGAAGCCTTTAGTGTCGGAGCATCAGGTGCCAGGGGAGCTCCGTTGTCGACCGTGACACTCAGGCCCGTGCTGGACGTGGTGCTGTTGCCCGCAACGTCGGTCTGACGAGACTTATAAATCAACGTCCCGTTGGGAGCGGAGGGATCTGTCAGCGTGACACTCCCCGCGGCAGCGTTAGTCACCGACGCCACCACCGTCCCATCACGCAGGAGTTCGACCGTCGCATTCGCCTCGATATTGCCGATGTCGAAACTTGGTGACGTGACGCTGGTATTGTTGTCAGAGGTGTTGAGACCAGTGTCACTGGCAGGCTGAAGATCCGGCTCCAGCGGTTCTGCGGGGGCCACATTGTCGATGATCACCGTCAACGGGAAGGCAACCGAGCTGACATTTCCCGCTGCATCCGTCTGACGAGCGGAATAGTCGTAGATGCCCACTGTCACTGCAGGATCACTCAGTACGACGTTTCCACCCTCGTTGCTGATCGTTGACGCGACCACAATTCCGTCTCTCAACAATGCAATGAGTGCATGCGCCTCAACGTTGCTGATATTGAAACTGGGGGCCGTATCGTTGGTCTTATCGTCTGTATCACTCTGGCCGCGATCGTCGGAAGCGAGTAGATCCGGAGTGTCCGGGGCTGTCGGATTCAACGGATCAAAGGCCACAGCGAGTTCTGAACTCGGGTCGCTGGTCGCTCCGGCCGCGCTGGTCTGTCGAGCCGTATAGATGTATGTCCCAGCCGAGACCAACTGGTCGTTGAACGAGACCGTACCGCCGGCGGAACTGGTCAATGACGCGATGACGACTCCGTCGCGCAGGAAATCGACGGTGGCCCTTGTGAGGATGCCATCGATTGAAAAAGTCAGGGATCCGAAGTTGGTGATATTATCCGTATTGTCTGAGCCGGAATCCTTGGTCGAGAGCAGGTCTGGCAGAGCCGGTGCCGCTACCGCGGCGGACACGATCGTAACTTGTAACGAGCTCGTGGTTCCGCTGCTGTTTCCCGCGAGATCCGTTTGAATCGCTGTATAGTTGAACTGACCAGCAGGCACCGCGGGGTCTGTTAAGGTCGCGGAACCACCACCGCCACTGGTGAGAGTCGCCACGACAGCACCGTCGCGTAACAGTTTGACGATCGCACCCACTTCGATATTGCTGAACTTGAAGCTCGGAGTTGTATCCGTGGTCAGATTGTCCGAGTTGCTACTGCCAGTATCGCTTGATGCCAGTAGATCGGGGACAGACGGCAGCGACGGAGGTGTGGTGTCGACGGTGACCGAAATTCCGCTGCTGAGAGTGCTGACGTTACCGGCGACATCGGTTTGCCGGACTGAAAAAGTGGCTGTCCCCGCGAGCGAATTCAGGGCATTGAGCGTGATGGTGCCTGCCGCGGAATTAATTTGGGTGGCCACGACCGTGTTGTCTCGCAACAATTCCACAAATGCGCCCGCTTCGATATTTCCGACGGTAAAGCCGAGTGCAGTACTGCTCGTGTAGCGGTCCGAGTTGCTACTGCCAGTATCAGAGGCGGCCTTGAGGGTGAGGGTGTTAGGAGCGGCGGGAGGTGTGGCGTCAATCACGACTGACCCCAACGCCTGACTCTCGCTCCCGTTGACCCCACCGGAGTTCTCGCGCTGGCGCGCGGTGTAGGAATACGTCCCCGAAGAGGTGACCGAACTGGTGATCGCGACTGTGCTCGCGGTCGCACCGTTGATTGTGCCGACAACCGCGCCATCCCTCAATAAATCGACAGTGTTTCCAACCACAATCCCGCTGATATTGAAGGTGGGGGTGGTGTCATTGGTTTTGTTGTCGCCGCTGCTTGATCCCGTGTCACTCGCCGATTGCAGGTCGGGTATTCCGGGAGTCACCGGTTTGACCGTCAGCGTCGATGTCAACGTGCCCCCTGCGACCTTGTTGACGGTGGCCGTTCGTCGTGGAGTGTGGTTGGGGCCGCCGACCACTCGAAACGTTATGGCTTGTGCGCTGGACGTATTGGCGAGAGTCACCGTCAGCGAGAAGGTGGAGACGGAGCCAGAATTACTTACGAACGCAGCACCAATAACACTGCCTGACGAATTGAGGGCCTGGATCTGCGGGCCGCCGTTCGAGTCGGTGCCAATCTTGCTGCCTAACGATCCAGTGAACACCACAGTTCTGCCGTTGACGTTTCCATCACCGTCAGAGTCTTGCGCCAGACCGGTCAGAGTAAAGCCGATGTTCGTTCTGCTGGCCAAGGCTGAATTCAACGTAAACCGTGAGGACACACTGACGCCATTGATGGTACTGAGCAGCCTCCGAACTTCTAGAGTCTCAACGCCATCTCCCAGGCCTAAACTCCGCGACGTGGCCACTCGCCTACTGGATTGAGTTTTGCGAGGCCACACGCTCCACGGATTCCAAGGCATTAACTGTACTCCAGCGGCAATTTTCCAGTTTCCGTCGAGCACGAAACTCGTCTAAAAACAGGGAATTCACCATAAACTAAACACAATTTCACTTGTGCAATCTGCACGGAAATCATTCTAGAGAGAGGCGGAAAGCGAAGTCAATTGCCGTCTGGCGTTCGCCCGCTGATTTGTCAGACAAGAAGGACCTTTTCGCCGAGGTCGCTGCTACGGCAGGTTGGAAACCCCCGGGGAATGCGCAGAAGGGAACTAACGAACAGTTGTGATGACTTTCCGCAACTCATGGTTGCGGAAAGTCATCACGTGTTTTCGGATGGACTGATCGCAATCTGCCACACTCGACAGATTTGGCGGGCGTGGAAATGCGAGGTCTGGGTGAGGTGGCGAAGTCGCTGCGTCTCGGAGTCCACCTAGAAGTAACCGTATTGCGGACCGTAGAAGCGATTGTTGAAGTTGCCGAAATAACGCCCGCCATAGTAGGCCCGTCCGTATGGCAGTCCATTGGTACGCTGGACGGGGCCGTAGGCGGGAGCGGCATTTGCGGGTTGCTGTGATCGCGCCGGACGATTGCGTCGTTCGCCTGACTGCGCTGTGGTGATCGATAGGCATTCAACGATCAGGATTACGGCGAGCACGAGGCAGGTACGAGACATGAATCGATCCTTTCCAAGGAAAATGCAGTTTGGAAAGTCATCGGCGTTTTGGCGCTGGCAGGGATTTCGAATTGGCGAACCGGGGGACATTCTCGACCGCGGAATTCGCGATATTCCCTACATCCCGTGCGTTCGATTCAGTTGGGTGCTCGTCGCGTCGAAATCGGCAGGCCTAGCGGGGCTTATATCCGGAAATGTCCACGATTTTGCCGTCAATGACAAACCGCGTCTGGCCCGTGCGGCGTGCGTAGCCCGAGAGCCCTTCCGCAGTGACCGTCGTAATTGCGGCGCGTTGCAGGGCATGCTGATTGCGATACTGGGGCAGATTGGTCAGTGCGTTGGGGCCGCGATCCGGTACTTTCACCGTGGGTAGCGACGGAAAGAACATCGGATCAGGCACATCATGGAAGCCTGTCACATCGGGATTTGCCGTGACTTGATCCAGGTTGTCGTTCCCGCCCGGGTCCTTGATGATCTTGCGATCTTGATCGCTCCGTCGCAGGAGGACCTGCGGATGGTTGTCGGGGGTCTTGGAAAGAGCAATCTGTCCCAGGGCGAATGTTGCATTTTGATTGAACTGCGCGTTCGAATCTGTCAGCGGGACGGCCCCCTGGATGTTGGGATTGGTCGGCGTCTGACCCACCAGCCCGGGGACTGCATAGAACTGACCCGGGGGCGGGTTGGGATCCGCGGGATCAGGAATTCCAAACTGGCTTAACTGGACGACGTAGGCGTCGAATCCGCGAACGTGAATGGCATTGGGGGTGGGGCCGGTTCCCGTTCCGATACCCGTCGTAATTTGTCCCGTGGGAAGTGCTCCCAGGCCAATAGACCAGTATTGTAAGTCGCCAGCGGGGGCATTCCCCAGGAATCCATCGCTTAAGGCCAGATTCACGTCTTTCAACGTGTAAGAGGTTTGGCCCGTAATCAGGTGGATATTTCCGGCGAAGGTCGTTCCCGCGGGCAGATTCTGATAGGGGACCGTCAGCTTGCCGGCGAGTGTATTCTGGTTCGCATCGGTAAACAGTCCGCCGGCGCTACCGGCGGCGCTCGATGCCAGCACATTGCCCAGTGACAGATTGACGCCGGTCGAAGTGCTGACTTGCGTGGTGGTATTCGTCGAGTTTTCATTGCCTGCGTTGGCCCCATCCGGGGCATCGGGGGGAGCCTGAGTATCCGTGGTACCGCGATTGATATTCTCCTGGGCCACCGCATCCCGGTAGGCTCGGTTGGCATTGGCGCTGGCAGCTCGCTTGAGTTTTTCCACATCCAGCGTCCATTCCGCGGCATCGCCCCGAGTTGGCTTTTGAATGCCTTGACCGGGCAGAATCGTGATCTGTTCGCCAGATTTGAGTTGCACTGCGGGGCGCTCGGCTGGTTCCTGCAGACCCACGGTCATTATGGACGAACGCCTAGTCCGCCGGCGGGCGTCCAATTCGCGAGCTCGGACTGAAACCGTCCCCGACTCGGACCAGAATCGCTCGCCTTTGGCACTGACGGCAGCACGCATGATCCCACGTGTGATTGCGGCTTCTGCGAGCGGTGTGATCAGCTTGAAACCGGCCGCATTGCCGGCGGTAATTCGCACTTCGCCGCGGTTCAGCGTCAGTGTAGGTACCGGTGCCTGGGAACCAACTTCGATGCGGCTGCCGGCTCCCAGATAGACCGTGATCCCGCTGCGCCAATGCAGAATGGCCCCCGACTCGTCGCCGGTCGAAATCGCGTCCCCGCTCTGGAGAGCCGTCTTGGCGACGGCTAAAGACTCATCGCCAGCACGGGCCAGTCGAACGTCGCTGACCACGCCAGTCAATTGGGCCGTATCTTCCACCGTGGGTGGTGCTTGGGCTAGCAATAAGCAGATCAGGCTGGTGAAGAACATGGTTTGAGAAATCCTGGCGGCAGGCAGCAGATTGATCTGCGAAGCCCGCCATGTCACTTAAAAATCGAAGATCAACTGGGAACTGACGATATGTCGCGAATAGGCATAGAATTCCACGTCGAACAGGTTTTTCACGTTGGATTCATTGTCAACATAGGTGTAGTCCAGCCGCATGCTGAGGTGTTTTGAAAGATATTTCTGCAATCCGGTCCGGACTTCGACGCGCTGGTCGCTGCGTGCCCGCCCGTTGAAATCCAGGCTGTTGCCGTGCTTATAGTCATCCCAGAACTGGCGAACTTCGACGTCGTACACCGCGTTCTGGAGCCAGCAGATTTTTGTCTTGGTCAGCGGAGCTTCGAAGCGTCCCGTGACCATTTGGCTTCGCAGGTCAAAATCACTTCCGTGAGCGTCGGTATTGGCGTATCGGTAGCCGGCAAAAAAACGCCCCGATCCCTCCAGTAAATAGAACGCCTGTGTGAGGCCCACCGAGTTCAGGTTTCCGCTGCGATCCTGGGCTGGAATGAGCGCCGGAGCATGCAGGTCGATGTTTTCGAACTCATAATAACCGGTCAAATGTCCGACCGTGCCCTCCAGCATGGTGGCCGACAATGTGATGCGGTGATCCGCGGCGAATTGCTTGTTATTGAGCGTGGTTTCCTGAAACTGGTAGTTGGTTCCCAGGATCCAGCCGTTGATCGCATAGTTGCTGTAAGCTCCGCCGCTGTAATTTTCGAGGTTATATTGATCTAAATTGTATTGGAAGGTGTTGTTCGCGGAGCCAGTCAGGCCGAGATTCCAGTTCTCCTGCTGAATAAATCGGACGTCACCAAACATGGCCAGGACCGATCGTCCGTCTTCTTTCTGAATGCCGGAACCCAAGCCCCCAAATTGCGGGGCCAGCACGAGATTGCTGTCGTACTCGGTAGCGGTCAGAAAGGTCAGATTCCAGCGGCGTCCCTGTGGCGTGTCGTAGTCGATTGCGTCGAACCAGGAATTGCCTGCCATGGCGCTTGGTGTCTGATAACGACTCGAATTGGTTCTGCCCTGCGTCGTTGCGGGCGAGCCAATGGCCGGCATACCTCCAGGCTGCGTCGGACCGGTGGACCCCGGAACTGCGGGAGTTACGGTCGTCTGCCGCAACGCGGCACTCAGCAAAGCGGTTGCCGTGGGGTCATCGGGTTGGACCGTCAGATATTGCTGCAGAACCGGAATTGCCGCGCTGGGGTCCTCGGCTCCGACTAGGGCGATACCCAGATCCAAGCCGAGTTCCGGCGGGGCGTCGGGGGCAGTGACAATCGATTGAAACTCGACGGCCGCTTCACGTGAACGCTTCAATCCCAGCAAGGCGCGCCCGCGATACAGGACCACGTTTGTCTCGGCTGGATTGGCGGTACGCAGTGCGTTCAGTGCGTCTTCGTACCGGCCTTCTTCGACGGCCAGAATCCCATCGTTCAGCGACAATTCGGCGGTGACGGGGTCAATTGTGGTTTGTACGCCGGCACCGGTAGCAACATCCTCGGATTGGGCTGTCGCGTCGTTCAACGGCAGCAGTAAACTCAGCAGGGCGATGCTGCAGAGCCAACTTTGCATCAAGTGCCGATGACCGGGCATGCGGGACTTTCAGGGCCGAGGAGTGCAGGAACGAACCAATGCGCAAATCCGTCCTAGTACCCCATCAATCGTCGATTGACGGGTATTGTTTCTTTAATTTGACTCGGGCCGCTGCGATGGTGAATGTCCAATGAATGCAACGACGTTCTTTATTTCGAGTGTTTTCCCAAGCCTTAATCT